>JACPRB010000094.1 GCA_016190155.1 Planctomycetota bacterium | reverse complement strand
GGCGTCACAATGTGATAGTGAATCTCGTAAACGTTATGCGCGCTCCGCCGAACCGCTCTCATGCCCTCCTTCTATAAGGTATTTCCCCGTGGCAAGCCACGGGGAATGGCCAAGTTCACCTCCTATCTGTTGGTCATGCCGATCGCACCCTCCGCAGCCTTCGGCTGCTTCGGAGAGTCCTCGCGATGCCAACTGGCGAAGGAGGAAAGGAGGGTTCGTCCGTTCCTGGCTTCTGGTTCGCGCGGCATCCGTTCTTTGCCGGCCGCGCTCGACCGTTCGCAAAGGCCTTCAGGCGCAGAAACCGGTGGAAGCAAGAACGGCTGAACGAAAGAACGAACGGGTGAACCGTTACTCCGCCTTGAAGGGCATCAGGCGTGCCGTCGGGCGATCTCCAGCGCCAGCCGCACGACGTCCTTCGCCGCCTGCGGGCGGGCGATCGCCTCCGCCGCCTTCCTCATCCGGACCAACCGTTGAGGCGACGTGAGCAACTCGCGCACCTTGAAGTCGAGCGTATCCGGCCCCTTCGCCTTGACGGCCGCTCCGCGCTCGAGGAGGTAGTCGGCGTTGCATTCCTCCTGCCCGGGGATCGGCATGTAGATCACCATGGGGGTCCCGCGCGAGAGCGCCTCGCTCACCGTCAGTCCGCCGGACTTGCTGATGACGAGATCAGCGGCCTCCATCAAGTCGTGCACGTTCGTGACGAATCCGAAGAGTCGCACGCGATCGCCCATCCCGCGGGTGATCACCTCCAGCCGCTTCTTCAGCCGTTCGTTGCGACCGCACACCACGAGCAGGTGCATGTCCTCCGGCACCGACAACACGCGTTGCACCGCCTCCTCCAGATACGCCAGCCCGGCACCGCCGCCGAGCATCAGCACCACGGGCGCCTTCGGCGCCAACCCCACCTCTCGAAGCACGACGGCGCGCCCCCGGCGGCGCGAGAAGGCCGGCATGATCGGAATGCCCGTCACGTGGACGCGGTCCGCGGGGATTCCGTACCCTTCGACCTGCCACTTCACCTGCTCGGACGCCACGAAGTATCCCGCCGCCGCCGGATTGATCCACGCGGAATGCACGTCGAAATCGGTGACGACGAGAAACACCGGCGGCGCCTCCGCTGCGAAATGCGTCAACACCACGTTGGCCGGAAGGAAATGCGTACATACGACGACGTCGGGTGCGAACGCCTCCACGTGCTCTTTGAGTTTGCGGTAGGCGAGCTTGTCGTACGCCTTTACCGCACGGTCGAGGGTGGGCCGCTCGGCGTGCTTTCCCATCGCCGAGTACAGCATGCCCCACAACGCGGGAGAGTGGTTGGCCATCCAGATGTAGCTGTCCGCGTACAGCGCGCGGAACACGCGGCCGGTGTACTTGAGCGAATCGACCCACTCCGACGCGAGGCCCGGGAAGAACTCGCGCGCCGCGGCGTCGACGGCTTCCGCCGCCCGGTTGTGGCCGGCCCCGCAGCCGGCGCTGAGGACGAGCAGACGCATCGGCGGACAGTGTAGCGCCTCAAGCGTCCCGCGTCACCGAACTGCGAACGCGCTGGACGACCGCTTGCGCCACCTCGCACACGCGAAGCAGCGATGAGTCGGTCAGCCAGTACTCGACGACGCGCCCCTTGCGCCGCACGCCGGAGGAACGCCAGCGCACGAGCCCCGCGGCCTTCATGATTCTGAGCTGATTGACGACGGCGGACGGGGACGAGCCCAGTTCGCGCGCCAGTTCGATGGGCCGGCGCCGTCCCCGTCCGATGGCGCACACGATGGCGTGCGCCAAGGGATTGCCGAGGATGCGGCAGATGAGCGACCCTTCCCTGGTTCGTCCGCTGTTCATGGCGTCCCTATTCACTATCGGACGATCCGGGCGTCGGGGTGAACGCTTGATGCGCCGCCGGGCCCGACAAAAGAGGCCGGCGACGGGCGCATTCCGTCGCCGGCCTGTGGCCCCGTTACGGCCTGTTCCTCACGGCCCCTGCCGGAGGGTCCCCTCTCTCCTTCGACCGACTCCCTTCCCCGCTCGGGTGACGGCCGGCGCCCGGCCATCCGGCTCGCGCCCGCTTCCGTCTCCGACTTCTCTATCAAATTTACGCATGCGTAAATTTGTACATATCATACGCCATGGGGAACCCGTGTCAAGGGGGATCCCGATGAGAATTTTCACCGCGCGACCGATCCCCTCAGTTTCTTGCTTCGCGAGACGCTAACGGGAACACTGCTGCCTGCCTTGGATCGACGCGACATGAACGACTTCGCCCGCTTGCTTCAGTCCGCCCGCTACGACGCGGCCCTGAAGCACATCGAGATCGCGCGCCGGACCCTCGCGCCCGAAGACGCCCCGGCGCGAGCGGCCAGCCTGTGCGACGAGGCCCGCGCCCACCTCGCCTCGGGGGATCTCGAGGCCGCCCTCCGCGCCGCCGACCAAGCCATCGCCCTGGCGCGCTCCGGTCCTCACAAGGCGCTCCTCGCGCGCGCCTGCCTCATCCGCGCCTCGACGCAGCTCGATCGGGAATCACCCCTCCAAGCGCGCGCCCACGCCGCGGAAGCGCTGTCACACCTCGACGGCGACGCGCCCGAGGAGCTTCGAGCCCAACACCACGCGCTACAGGCCCGCCTCAATCTGCTCGACGGAGATCTGCAGGGCGCCGCTTCCGCGCTGCAGGCCGCGGAGCGGTTGCTCCCCTCCACACCCGGCTTCAAATTGGATTGCCTGCTGACGCGATCCGATCTGCTCCTCGCCCAACGCCATTGGACGGCCGCCGAGGAGACGCTTGCGGAGATCGTGCGCGAAGCCGAACAGGCCGGCGCCCCCGAGCCGCTCTGGCGCGGCGCCTGGTCGTCGGCCCGCCTGTGCCGGGAACGCGGCGCCCTCAAAGACGCCCGCCGATGGCGGGAGCGCGCGCTGCGAATCATCTCCGACGTCGCCGCGGAACTGCCCACCGACATGGCCCAGCGGTATCTGAGTCATCCCGCTCGACTCGCGGTCCTGGAGGGCTCCGATGCGGAAGCCGGCCTGGTGGCCTTGCTCGAGGCCCACGACGCGTCGCTCCTGGCGCGCCTCGTACAAATCATCGCGGCGATGAACTCCGAGACGGAGCCGACCCGCCTGCTGGCGCTCATCGTCGACGCGACGCTCGATATCTGCAACGCCCGGCGCGGTATGATCCTGCTGACGCGCCCCGACGGCCCGACGGTCGAGGTCGCCCGGCACCGCGACGGCCGCGCCTTGAGCCCCCACGAACTTGAGGTTCCGCGGTCGGTCGTTCAAGCCGTCGCCCGCACCGCGCAACCCGTGTTGCTGACGAACGCCCCGACCGACCCACGATTCTCCCAATCCCCGGGCGTCGCCGGCCGGGAGCTCCGATCGGTGCTGTGCCTGCCCCTCACGATCCGCCGGCGACCGATCGGCGTCCTGTATCTCGACAACAACCTCGTGTCGCATGCCTTCCACGAACGGGAGATGAACGTCGCGCGCATCCTCGCCAACCAGGCCGCCGTCGCCCTGCAGCACGCCATGCTCCTGAGCGGCTTCCCCTGCGATCCCGCCACCGGGTTGATCACCCAGTCTCACTTCCAAGAGCTCCTGCGCAGCGAAGTCAATCGCGTCCGGCGCGGCGGCGGCGGTTTCTGCCTGGCCATCGCCTGCCTCGATCACGACTCCCTTCTTCAGAAGAAGTACGGAGACGCCGTCGCCAACCAGCTCCACGCCCGCACGGCCCGCCTGCTTTCCGAATGCACGCGCAGCTACGACGTCCTGGCCACCGCCGCCAGTTTCGGGTCTCGCGGAGAGCTCCTCCAATTGCTGTTGCCCCATACCCGAGAGGATGGGTTGAGCGCCGTGGCCGATCGAATGCTCCAAGCGTTCCGCGGCCACGTCTTCCACCTCGGCGCTCACAAGGTCAGCGTGACCCTATCCCTCGGCGCCGCCGTCTGCCCGGACCACTCCGTCGATCCGGAGGAGCTGATCGCCCGCGCTCAAGAGGCGCTCGCCCGCGCCGTCCAGGGCGGAGGAGACGGCGTGCGCGTCGCGACAGGCCGGTCGCCGGAGGCCCAGACGCCGCCCGAAGCCGGCCCCAGACGCGACTACGCAGGCATCGTCGGCAAGAGCCGCGCGCTTCGAGAGCTGCTGTGCCTGCTCGACCGGATCGTGGAAGTCGACTACCCCGCGGTCATCGAAGGAGAGACGGGGACCGGCAAGGAGTTGATCGCTCAAGCGATTCACACCAGCGGCGGCCGGCGCGACGCCCCGTTCATCGCCGTGAGCTGCGCCGCCCTCTCGGAAACGCTCTTGGAGGACGAGCTCTTCGGACACGTCAAGGGCGCGTTCACCGGCGCTCATGCCGAACGCCGGGGGCTCTTCGAGCAGGCTCGGAAGGGGACCTTGTTCCTCGACGAAATCCAGGAGATGTCCGGCGCCATGCAGTGCAAGCTGCTGCGCGCCATCGAGGAGAAGAAGATCCGCCGCATCGGAGGCGCCGAGGAGATCCCCGTGGACGTACGCATCGTCGCCGCCACCAACCGGGATCTCAAGACGCTCGTCGCGCGCGGGGAGTTCCGCAAAGACCTCTACTATCGCCTCAACACCTGCGTCCTGCGCGTTCCTCCCCTGCGCGAGCGTCCGGAGGACATCCCGCTGCTGATCGACCACGCCTTGGACTTGGTGGCCGGCGAGACAGGCACGCCCCGCAAGAGCCTCAGCGGAGCCGCGCGATCCGTCCTCATGAAGTACCCCTGGCCGGGGAACGTCCGCGAGCTCCAAAACGAAGTGCGCCGCCTCGTCGTTACCTCCGGCCCCGAGATCCTGGACACCGACTTGCCTTCTCACTTGCGGGACTTCGCCGCGAGCAAGACCGCGTTCACCCCGGGCACGTACCGCGAACGACTTCAGAGCTTCGAAAAACGTCTCATGCTCGAAGCCCTCCAACAGCATCGATGGAACTTGTCCGCGACCGCCCGTGCCCTCGAAATAGACCGCAATACCCTCAAGGGAAAGATGCGTAAGTATGGCCTGGAACACCGGGACGAAAGCAACCGGTGAAAGCCCGAACACTTTTGTCAGACGGTGAACAATTCACCAACCCGCCATCGGAAATTTTTGTTTGCGCCATATAAGTTCGTGTGGTACATAAAGTTAGATCACGGCTAGCGGCTTTCCGTGGTGTCTCCTTTGCTTGGAGAGACTTGCTTGCCTTGATGCGTCCATGCACGGCTGGATCTGAACCAGCCGTCATAGACTTTATGAACGCAGGCGCGAGGGCGGTCGACTTTCGTGAGCGCTCAAGGTGGATTTCAATCAAGGAAGGGTCCGTGTTCGTACCATGCACACGAAGTAGACCGCGCCAAGGCGCCGTGTTGGTGGTGGTTCTGGGCGTATTGACTATCCTGGCCCTGCTCGCCACGACCTTCGCCCTGATCCAAAGCACGGAACGCTCCGTCAGCCGCAGTTACCTCGACGGGGTCCGCGCGCGCCTGCTGGCCCGATCCGGAATCGAAGACGGCGTCGCCCGCCTCAAGGACCTCTTCCCAGCCCGCAGCTTTGATCCCGCCAACAAGGCGTGGCGCTACTACGGAAACTCCCTGGACGAGACGCAACCCGCCTTCGATCTCCCCCTCTACCTTGCCGGAAACCCATCCTTCGCGCACGAGGACGAAGCGCTCCAGAACCCGTCCGACGACCGAGTGCGTCCCCGACAGGTGGTGATCGAACGGAAGAACCTCGGCTTCAGCGGCATGATGGACTCCGGGACCTACGGCCCGCACGCCGATCATTTCGCCCTCAAAGTGACCGACCTTAGCGGATGCCTCCACGTCAACGACGGCATCGAAAACGGCCCCGACGGCAGCGTCAGCCAGAACCTCAAGCGCATCCTCAATATCCTCGGACAGATGCTCGGCGTGCCCGATCTCGGCTCCCGCATCGTCGCCGCCCGTCCGGCAGACGGTTACAGAACCAAGCAGGCGCTCCTGTCCGTCCTCAACCAGGAAGAGTTCGCCAAGGTCCGCGACTACCTGACCACCTACGCCTGGGTCGACCCCAACGTCGCCAACCCCGTGCCCCTCTCCGAGAAATTGGCCTCCTTGTACCCTGTCCAGACCTTCCGCGGCACGCCTCGCCTGTTCCGCCTCAATCGCTCCAGGGACGCCGCCGGCAAGGTCTTCTCCCAGGATCTTCAGTTCTGCCCCCCGGCCTTCCCCACCGACAACTCCATCAAGGTGTACGGCCTCGATCAGCTCAACCCCCAGTGGATCGAAATCGTCCGCCGCGCCCCCGTCAACGTCAACACCGCGCCCCGCCCCGTCCTCGTCGCCCTCCTCAGCGACCTGCGGGGATTCTTCCTCTCGGACCGCCGCCGCAACAACCCGCGCTGGTCGGGCGATCTTTACCAATCCTTCCGCCAGCAGAACTCGCACTCCCCCGACGGCACAGAAGGAGACGAGATCGGCTTCCTCTACCAAACGCGACCCATCGTCGGACCCGGCTCCACCGTCACCGACGGCATCTCGGCCTTCGTGATCGCCGACGAGATCATCGCCTGCCGCGACCGCCGCTCCTCCCCCAATCCGCCCCACATCGACTACGCCGCCGTTCCCTGGGCCGGACCTTTCCAGACGTGGCGCCAGTGGAACCGCTTCTGCGACTCCCTCGTCGAGACCGGTCTGCTCAAAGACGATCGGCCGATCTTCTTCGACTACGATCCACAGAAGTGCGACGCCACGGGCCACGGACCGCTCATCCCGTCCGACTTCCAGAGGCAGTTCGCCGCCCGCGCCATCGCCGACGTGCTCAAGTCCAATTTCAATCCCAACCTCCACCTCAACGAGCTCAACCCTGACGAAAACCTCTACACCGTCGTCGACAAGACCGATCTCATCGTGAACTCCACGGAGTTCTGTTTCATTTCCACCGGCCACTTCGAGATCCAGTCCCTCGGCCGGGTGCTGCGCCCCGTCGGCCACCCGGACGCCCTACTGGCGCCGAACAACCAGATCCAGGCGCAAGCGCTGATGACCGCGACCGTCAAGCTCTTCGAGACGTACCGCGAGACGAATCAACGGCAATTCGCCGCGGGCACCTGCGCCGACCGCCGGCCTTCCCCCGGCAACAAAGTCGAGACCAACAACAACTTGTCCGTCGAAATCGGCCCCGAACCCGACAACGGCTCGGCGCCTTCCGAGAACGAATGGAGCGGTTACGTGGCGCTCCCGACCGTCGGCGGCAACTACCATTCCGCCGGCGCGACGAAGCCCCGAAACGCCCTGATGCGCGCTTCGAAGCTCCCCAACGAAAAGCAGTTCGATTCCGCGATGCACGGGCACTTCTCGTGGGACTTCGACCTGCACCACCATGAACTGGACGTCCGGCCGGACCTCGGCTCCACGACGCAACAGGACGAGACGGTCGAGAACTTCGCCGATCCGCTGCCCAATGGCGCGTTCGCCTCGTACGGCGGCCCCTACGACCCGACCGACGGCGCCGGCAACGTGCACCGGCTCGCCCGCAGCTTCCGCCTGCGCAGCGGCTCGACGAATCCCTCACTGGCCCCCTTCGCTCCGAGCGACCTGCGCATCGACGGCGGCTACACCGAGCGCCACGCGGCGCCGGCCTACGCCCTCAGCCAAGGCAGCCAGTACATCTGGAAGTTCACCGAAGAGCAGCCGCGCGGCATGGTGAGTTTCTGGCTCAAGCCGTCGTTCTTCCCCGAGCTCACGGGCAAGACGCGCGCGCTATGGGACCTCTCCCGCTACCATAGCCCTTGCGGCTACGACGTTTATGTCTCCCCTTTCGCCCTGTGGTTCTTCCCGTCGCACTACAGAGCCTCGATCGCCGAGGTGAACCAACCGTGGTACTGGTCCAACAACATCGGGAAGTTCCATCCGGCCTCCTTCGTCTTCGGCTCCAAGGCCTGGCACAACGTCCCCTCCGAACACGCCTTCGGGAACCTCACCCGATCCTTGAATCACGTGGGGCATTCCGACGACGATCCGCGGCTCAACCCGCTCAAGGCGCATCGTTGGCTCAACGTCACGTTCTGGTGGCGCCTGCAGAATCCTCGCGTCATGGAGCCGGAATGGGGCGGCCTCAATTCGGCTTTTCTCATCAACGGCCGCGAGAGGCCGTACGCGCCCTACACGATCTCGTCCATGAACGGCTGGCCCTCGGGCGGCGATCGCCTGTGGTACTTCGAGAACCACGACGGCGGCGACCGCAACCATCTGCGCCTGGGCAACCCTTCCAAGATCGGAAACGCCCCGGGAACCCCTTTCCGCGGCAACCACACGGCGGACGTCACGGTCGACGAACTCTACGTCTGGAAGACCGAGTCCATGGTCAGCCCCCAGACGGTGTGGCGGCGCGGCCGCTACTACAAACCGATCGACGTGTCTCGCGGCGAAGGGATGTTCACGTCGCAGGAGTTCGCGTTGAGGCCGTCCTCGCTGCGCGTACCGCCTCCTCCCTCCAGCGCGGAACCGCCGACGAGATTCGTGCCCACATCCCCCACTCCTTACTCGAGCACCTCCACGACCTCGTCGGCGGCGAGCCCCCTGCTTCCGACGGTGCGCGTGCTGGGTTTATCTTGGACTTGGTACGGAGAGGACGTCGACAAGAACCTCACGCCGAGGCTCCTCGACCACAATACGAGCCCTGGAACCGATCCGAACGACGTCGCCCCGAAGGTCGAACTCGCCGTCCGCGCCGACGGCACGACGTACGGCTTCGTCGCCCAAGACGGCTTCAGTCGCACCGTCCTGCCCAAGGGAGGCCCGCTGGACGTCAGAGACTTCCTGCACGTCCAGTACGTGGCCGAGTTCAAGCTTCCCAAGGCCGACTGCTCGACGATCCTGCTGGCCACGCCGGTCCTCGACGACGTGACGGTCTATTGGGATTCGGGGCAGATCGAGTTCCTGTCCTTCGTCAGCGAGAGCGGGAGCTTCCCATGATTCTCGCCGCCGCGCTCGTCATGACGCTGGCCGCCGCGGCCCAAGACGTCGAACTGCCTTCGAGCTTCCACCCCGTGCGCCACGGCGACAAGCTCCTCGTGAAGCTGGAGGGGCGGACGAGCCTGCCCGACGACGCCTGTTTGCAGATCACGCTGGTTCGCCTGGACGAGCGCTGCGTAGGCACGAAACTCGAATCCTTTCCCAATTCCAGCGGAATCGCCGAGGCCCCCGTGTCCCAGAAACGCTTCGCCGCCGAGATCAGCGCCGAAGGCGGCGGTTTGTACAAGGCGATCCTGGAGCTCCGGGACGAGGCTCAGCTCGACGAAATCCGTCCCAAGATCCAAGCGCAAGGAGATCGCCGCCGATGGGAGTTCGTGCTGCACGGATGGAATGACGATCTCCTCGCTTCCCTTCCCGCCCTGCTGACGTCCGTCGACGCCGCCGTCCTGGATATGGGGCGACTGGTCGACGAAGTCGAGCAGGCGTGCGCTTCCGCCGAGGCGTGGAAGACCGACTCCGGTCGCGTCATCAAGGAGGGCGAGACGCTGCTGAGGCGGCTTCAGGCCGCTCCTTGGAGAACTCTCTATCCGGCGACGCAAGGGGAGCTCGTGTCGATCGCGAGCAACCTGCTGGCCACGACTCAGTTCATGAAGTGGTCCGACGACGGCTCCCTGCAGGAATTCCACGACTACCACACGGGCGGCAAGGCGAAGACGTTCAAGCACGAAGACTTCTCCTTCGCGGCCGTACGGCGCTACGTGGAGGAGGCCAAGCGGATCGCCGGCCGCGAATCGGGATTGTGGCTCGTGAAGGAGTTTCACCGCATCCTGCCACTGCGGGAACGCGCCGCAGCCTCGGCCGCGACGGCGGGCCGGGTCATCGCTGAGATCGGCGAGCATGCCGGCTTCCGGGAAGCGGCCGGCGTATTGGACGGCCTTTTCGAGGGGCTTGTCGCGAATCCGCCGGTCCGCGGCGCCGAGGAACTCTCGCAGGCGGCGGAGGAGCTCGAGAGGAAACTGCGGAGCGGGCGGCCGTAGGCGCTCTCACCCCACCAGCTCGCGCGGATAACCGATGTCCGCTACGATCAGTCGTCCCACATACGGCCGCGCCTCGGGCACCAGCAATCCGACCTTCGGCAATCCCATCGTGACGGTGAGAGTCGCCCGCACCGCCGCCCCCAGCGGCCGCCCCGTGTCGGCGTCCAGCCCGGACGGGATGTCCACCGCGACGATGGGGGCGTGCCGGTTGATCTCCTCGATCAAATCGCGAACCTTGCCCTCCACCGGCCGAGTCAGCCCCGTTCCGAAGATCGCGTCGACCACGACCTCCGACCACACCAGCGGCCCGGTCCGCACCTGGCGGAAGTTCTCGAGCGAGATCCCCGAGTACTCCGACTCCGCCGCCAGCGCGTGAACATGAACCCTCACGCCCGCCTCGGCGATATGGCGGGCGGCGACGAAACCGTCCCCGCCGTTCTTCCCCTTCCCGCACACGACGGTCACGGCCTTCGGCTTGAACTCCTGAAGCACGATCCGCGCCACCGCGCGTCCCGCGTTCTCCATCAACGTCGTGGCGGGAATGCCGAATTCCGCCGACGCGCGCCGATCGATCTCCTCGATTTCATGTCGTGTGACCGCTCTCATGGGCGATCTCCGCGTCCTCCGGACTACTCACGATCCACATCTTCTCGCGACGCGAAGATCTTCTGGAATGCTCAGGCAACCGACTCCGTCTCAAGCGGTTGCGTCCGTTTTCGAGAAGAATCTCTGCGTTCTCCGCGCCCTCTGGTGTCGGTTTCTCTTTCTCCGGGTCCTCCCCTCACCGGCCCGCCTTCCACGCCGGATAGCGCTCGCGATACCAGCGATGCCACGCCTCTCGGGTCGTGAAGTGCTGACCGGTAATGTCGGCCAGTGCCTCCGCCGCACGTTCCACGATCTCCATGCGCGGGACGTCCAGCGCGGCGACCAGTCTCGGAACGGCCTCCTTGCAGCCGGCGCGTCCCAACGCCAGGATGATCTTTTGCAGCACCATCGAATCCCTCTCGCGATCCAACGCCTCCAGCAACGGCATCCAGGACCGCCCGCCCCCGCGCAAATCGCCCAGGACTTCCGCCGCCACCGCCCTCACCTCCCATTCGGGGTCTTCCCGCAGAAGCTTGGCGACCAGGTCCGCCCGCTCGATGGCGCGTGCCTCCGCCACCGCGCGAGCGCCGCAGATACGCACGTACCGTTTGGGAGAGGACATGACACGGTTCAAATCGGCCAAGCCGCGGTCGCCGAAGGCCACCAACGCGGCCGCGAGCTGCGTAATGTCCTCCCAATGCCCGATGGGCGTGTCGGAAGCCCGATCGATCTTCTCCGCCAGCACGCCCGCCACCGTCATCAGCGCCTCTTCCCCGATTTCCGCCAGCTCATACCGGATTTCCCGGTAGATCGACCGGTTCTGTCCCATCAACAGGGAACCGACGAGGATCATCGACAGATACGCCCCCATGTCCTGCCCCTGCGCGAGGATGCGCCGCCGGGCGCCCTCCCAACGCGTCCGATCGAACGGCCTCATGTATGTCTGCACCGCGTCCAGCACTTCCCCGCGCCGCGCCAGTTCCTTCCGGGCCGGTTCGTCTCCCGCCCGCGCGGCACGAATGAGCGCCTGGTCATCCTCGAAGTACTGATACGGCGCCATCGCGGCGGCCTGTTCCAGCCCCCGCCGTTGATCCTGCGGATTGCGGCTGCCCACCGACAGGAGCGCCGCCGCGAAATCGGCGAACTCCTTCTTCCAAACCGAGACCGTCTGCGGATCCAGCGGCTGCATCTGACGGGACTCAGCCGACGGCGCCGCGCACCCTCCCAGAACGAAGAGCGCTCCTGCGGCGAGCAGGCTCAGAACGCGTGATGCGGAGATTCCCCGAAGCGCGGTGTTCACGAACATCCTCGCAGGCATCACTTCTTGTCGCTTTGCCGCAGCGTCTCCACCTCCCCGAGGACTCTCGCGCGAAGTTCGAAGGTCCGCGCGAAGAGCCTCCGGTCCTCCGTCTCCAGCCGCTCCCGATGGGTCTTATCGACCAGCCCGGACGCGTTGATCCGCACGTTATGGGAGGCCCCTTCGACGCCGGCGGACAGCATCAAGCTGCCGCTGGCGAGGTCCGAGATGAGGTTCTTGTTGCAGTGCGGCGCGAACTCCACCAGGGCCTCGAGCGCCCGCTGGGAGATCATCATGACCTTCAGCGGCACCTCCGCGGCCTCCTTGAGCGCATTCTGGATGGCTTCCTTGCGCCGCTTCTTTTCGTCGTCGTTGCCCTTGGGCAGGCCGTAAGCCGCCGAAACGAGGTTGTACGCCTGCGCGTCCTGATCCACCAACGGCACCAACGTGGACTTCAGTTCCTCCAGCACGCCCGCCGCATGCTGGGCCTCGGGACCCGCCGAGAAACGCGCGGCCATGGTCCCCAGCGCGGCCCCCAACGCGCACGCCGCAGCCGCCACCGCCCCGCCGCCGGGCGTGGGCGTCTTGGCGGCGACCGCCTCGATGAAGTCCGAAAGCTTCATATCCACGAGCATGGCGTGAGATGATAGTCGTCCGGGCGTGTCCAATCAATTAGAATGGACGCCGGTCGCGCATGATGCAGGTCCTCGAAACCCACGAATTGGAAAAGCGCTACGGCGGCATCCAGGCGCTGAACAAGCTCACCCTGGCGGTCAAGGAAGGCGCCGTCGGTCTCCTCGGACCCAACGGCGCCGGCAAGAGCACGCTGGTGAAGATCCTCCTGGGGCTCATCCCGGCCACGCGCGGCTCCGCGGCCGTTTTCGGCCTCGACGTCCGCCGCTTCCGCCTGCAGATCCGCCAGCAGGTCGGATACATGCCGGAGAACGAGAGTTACATCCCCGGACTCGACGCCGTCACCTACGTCTATCT
>JACPRB010000082.1 GCA_016190155.1 Planctomycetota bacterium | reverse complement strand
ATGTACTTTCGGTACTCGTCGAGCGTCGTCGCCCCGATGCACTGGATCTCGCCCCGCGACAGGGCCGGCTTGAGCACGTTGGCCGCGTCGATGGCGCCTTCCGCGCCTCCCGCGCCGACCAACGTGTGAAGCTCGTCGATGAACAGGATGATGTTCTTCGCCCGGCGAACCTCGTTCATGACCGCCTTGATGCGCTCCTCGAACTGTCCGCGGTACTTGGTGCCGGCGACCATGAGCGCCAGATCCAAGACGACGATGCGCCGCTCCTTGAGGATCTCCGGCACGTTGCTGTTGATGATGTCCTGCGCCAAGCCCTCGACGATGGCGGTCTTGCCGACGCCGGCCTCGCCCAGCAGCACCGGGTTGTTCTTCGTGCGCCGGGACAGGATCTGCATGACCCGCTCGATCTCCTTGCGGCGCCCGATGACCGGATCAAGCTTGCGCTCGCGCGCCAGCTCGGTCAAATCGCGCCCGAACGCGTCCAGAGCGGGAGTCTTGGACTTCGACGCCTTGGCGCCGATCTTGTCCTCGCCCGGCTCCTGCTGCATGTCGGCCCCCAGGACCTCCAACACCATGTCCCGAACCTCGTCCAGCTTCAGGCCGAGGTTGGTCAGGACCTGCGCCGCGATCCCTTCGTTCTCCTTGAGCAGCCCCAGCAACAGGTGCTCCGTGCCGATCACGTCATGTCCGAGCTGGCTGGCCGCCTCGCCGGCAAGCTCGATCACGCGCTTCGCGCGGGGACTGAACGGAAGCTGACCGAGCGTCACCGTGGGACTGGACGACGGCGTGATGAGCTTCTCGATCTCCTGTCGAATCCGTTTGAGATCGACGTTGAGGTTCTTGAGCACCTTGGCGGCCACTCCGCCGCCCTCTTGAATGATGCCCAAGAGGATATGTTCCGTTCCGATAAACTCACTGTTGAGCCGCTGCGCCTCCTGGCGCGCCAGGCTCATCACTTTCCGCGCGCGTTCGGTGAATTTCTCGAACATCGCGATCCCCTTAACGTTGGTATGGACCTCCCGCCGTCCTTGCGCACTATAACGGCGGTCACTGCTTCCGTCAATTTTAACGCCCAGATCGGCCGCCGCCATCCCCAGTTCAGCCACTCGCGGATTCATCCCTGAACCTGTCCGCTCGAAAATCCGTTTGATACACTGGAACCCGAAATGGAGATGCACAACCCCTTCGGAAAGCGCCCGGCCCGCCCCGAGCCCCCACCCCAGCATCTGAATCCGAAGGACCTGGCGAAGATCAGCGTGATCGCGGTCATCCTGATCCTCACCTTGCTGGCCATGATCATGCTCCAGGTCTTCACCAAGAAGCCTCAGGCCTCCCGCCCTGCCCTGGCGCCCGACGAAATCAACTACTCCATCCGCCGCGAGGATCCCCTCTCCAAGAAGGCCCGTGAGCTCGCCCTCGCATGGCCGGCCGGCCGAGAGCTCGACGTCCAGAGCCGCCCCTTCCTCGACGTTCTGGACTTCCTCCGCACCGACATGACGCCCGAAGGCATCTCCAGCCGCTCGCAGCGCATCCCCGTTCAGCTCCTGGCGGACGATCCGGAAGCGCGCCGCGGCCAGTTCATATTCCTCGCCGGACGCGCCGAGGGATTCGCCCGTGTGCCCCTCGCCGGTCGCGATGACGACGCCGTGGGAGTGGGGACCTTCCTGGCGCAAGGAGCCTCCGTCCCCGTAACAACGGTTCTGACGACTCAAGCCGGCCTGCCCGCCCCTGACGCCCCATGGGAGATCGAAGGGATCTTCCTCGGCACGGCGCAAGGACGCCCCATCCTGGTGATCCGCAACATCCGTGCTGCAGAGACGCCCGTCTCCAACCGGCAAACCTCCCCCGACCAGCCGGAGCGGCCCCTGAAGGAAACCGTCGCCGAGTTCCAGGACGGCACGGTCGACATCGACCGCGAGTCGCCCGCCTTCGTCGCCCTCATCGGAGCCATGAAGAACTCGTTGACCTCAGAGGGTGTCGCCAAGGCGGCGCGTGAGGACGTCGGACTGGATGCGCTCCTGGCCGCTCCGGCCGCCCACCGCGGCGACTTCATCCGCGTTCGAGGACATCTCGTCACGATGGTGCCCAAGCCGGTGAACGTCACCAACCCGGACAATGTCGCGATCGTCAACTGGGGAGTGGTGATGGCGGCGCCCTACCAGAAGCCCGTCCACTTCTATCTCCTCGACCCTCCGCAAGGCGAGATCAAGCCCTATCTGAAGTTCGGCAAGCTCCTGACGCATTGCCAGGTCGAGGTGGAAGGGGTGTTCCTGCGCCTCTATACCTATGAAGGCGAACGTTTCCAGGATTACCCGCAGCAAACGTGGACGGCCCCCGTCCTCTTCGCGAAAAACGTGCGCGTCATCCCGCCGCAGCCGACGCAGGATCCTCGCGGCGGCTTCGCGCTGCTCGTCCTGGGAGCCGGCGTCGTCGTCGCCGTGATCATCGTCCTCGCCGGCGTCATCAGCCGCCGGCAAAGTCGCGGCTCCCTGCGCCAGATCATGCTTGAAGCCCGCCGCCAAAGAACACCGTCGAGCGGCAAGCCGCCTTCTCCAGGATAGCGCCTCACTTCCGGTCCGGATCGATGATCGGCGCGGGCAGGATACGCGCCCCCTGCACGATGATCGGGCGGATGAAGAACAGGATCTCCTGCGTCACTTCCCCTTCCTCGTAGCGTCCGAACAACCACCCCAGGATGGGGATATCCGAGAGCAACGGCAGCCCCCGGCGCGTGCGCGTCTTCTCCTTTCGCGTCAACCCGCCCATCACCACCTCGTCTCCGTCATGAACCGTGACCTTCGTGTTCACCTTGCGCGTGGTGAAACTCGGCGCCGCGGCGGTCGCTCCTCCGACGGACGGCCCCGTGACGAAGCCCAGCAGCGCCGTCACTTCCACGGCCAAGTCCATCTGGACGTTCGACGCTCCCACGATATGGGGGCGGACGGTCAGCGTCACCCCGGTCTGCCGATAACGGACGGTGGTCGTCGACCCGGCCGGATTGAGCACGCTCTCGAAGTACGGGACCTCCTCGCCGGCCGACATCATGGCCTGGTCGCCGCTTTCCACGATCACGCGAGGATTCGACAGGATCTCGGCCTTCCCGTTTTCCACGAACATCTGGACGAGACCGCCGATCGTGCCATCATGGGCGCTCACCCGATTGAAACGGAAGACGGATCCCTGGAACGGCCCACCCGAGATGATCTCCGTGGGATTGAACCGCGCGCGCACCTCGCGCAGGAACGCCTCCGATCCCGAGTTGTTGATCCACGTGGTCGCGCTGGAGGCCAAGTCGCCTTCGATCCCGAACTGGAGATCGCGATCCCACCTCATCTCGACGACGCGCGCCTCGATGATCACCTGCGGATCGGGGACATCCAGCACGCGGAGGGCCCGCTCGATGAACGGAACGTTCTCCTTCTTGTCGGACACGATCAGCAGATGCAGGCTCTCCGTCTCCAGCGCCCATCCTTCCGGCGTGAGCACCCGCGCCCGCGACGCCTCGGGAGTCACGCTCACCGCCGGCGTCGACTGTCCGGTCACCTGGAGGGATTGGCCTTCAAGGATGGCCTTGAGAAGGCGACCGTGATCGTGCCCGACCCGGTAATAGATCGTCACGAAGCCGTCCTTCTCGAAGCGGTACTTCTCGTAGAGGATCTCGTCCTGCGGGGGGCCGTTCGCGATGTCGGCGCGCGACGGCACGGGAACCTCTTGAGGCGGCGTCGCGTCTTGAGCCGCCGCCCCGCCCGTCCATATCCACGCCGAACAGGGAGCGACCAGCCAAGACGCCACCGCCAGGACATTGCAGCGCATTATTTTTCGAGGGCGTCGATCACTCGTTGCGTCACGTCGGGCACTTCGCCGTCGAACTTGACGGTCCCCTTCTCCACCACCACGTCGTACTTACTCTCTTCGGCCACTTTCTTCACGGCCCTGTAGAACTTGTCGTTGGCCTTGTTCAGAAGGACCCAGTACTCGGGATCGTCCTTCGTCAATCCGCGACGCTTGATCTCCTGGTATTCGGAGATCCGCTCGAACACCCTCGCCGCCACAATCTCGGCGGGTTTCTGCGCCCCCTCCACCAGCCCGTAATACACGTTGGCGTCCTTGCCCGACGCCAGCGCGGGCAACGCACACAGCAGACCGGCCAGCCAACTCCTCCCGACGCTCAACGGCATGACTCCCCGGCTTATTATACTCCCTCCGATACTTCGACGTGGCGAAGTCTCGCGTCGAGAGACGGACTCCAACATGACGCGCCTGCGCGCGATCACCGTTCCTGGTGATCGCTGGTAGCGGTCGGACGGCTAACATTCACGAACTGAGACAGCGCTTCGACATTGTGTCGTCGATCTCGCCTAGGGCGTGAATAATCCCGGCTATTACCGTTCGCGGTCGCGGCCGCCGCGATCCCGGCGTCCGCCACCCGGCGGCCCGCCGCCCGGCCTCGGACGCGATTCACGGAAGCGCTGCTCGCCGCCGCCGACGCCCGCCGGCGCATCGCCGCCGCCGTCGTTCGGCCCACGGCCGCCAGGCACGGGACCTCGGCCCCCCGGCGCTCCGCCCGCACCCGTCGCTCCCGGCCCTCCAGCACTGGCGCCACCACCACCGCCGTCGCCGCCTCCAAGCGGCCCCAGCGGAGGCATGCCCCGATCCCGACGCGCCTGTTTGATGCTGAACCGGTTGCGCCCCTGCGGATCGATGTTGATCAGCTTCACCTCGACTTCCAGGCCGATCTGCAGGTAATCGCTCACCCGCTCCACGTAGTTCTCGGTGATCTCGGAGGCGTGCACGAGGCCGTCCTGCCCCTTGCCCTCGATCTCGCAGAACGCACCGAAGTCCTTCAGCGAAACCACCTTCGCGCGGTAGATCTTTCCTACCTTCAGCTCCTCGACCAAGTTCTCGATGATCGATCGAGCGGAATCGAGCGCCTCCTTGTTGCTCGATGCGATCAACACGCTGCCGTCGTCCTCGATCTCCACCGTGGCCCCGGAACGCGCCTCGATGTCCCGGATCATCTTGCCGCCGGGCCCGATGACCAACCCGATCTTCTCCGGATCGATCATGATCTTCACGATGCGCGGCGCGTACGGCGACAGATCCGCCCGCGGCTGCGCGATCGCCTCGCGCATCTTGCCCAGGACGAACAGCCGCCCCGTATGCGCCTCCTCCAGGGCCTCGCGGACGATCTCCAGCGGGATGCCGCCCGCCTTCAAGTCCATCTGCAGCGCCGTGATCCCCTTCTCCGTACCCGCCACCTTGAAATCCATGTCTCCGTAGGCGTCCTCACTGCCGAGGATGTCGCTCACGATCGCATACCGCTGGCCCTCGCGCACGAGCCCCATCGCCACGCCCGCGACGGCCGCGCGCACCGGCACCCCCGCGTCCATCATCGAGAGCGAACCGCCACACACCGTCGCCATCGAAGACGATCCGTTCGACTCGAGGATGTCCGAGATGATGCGAACGGTGTAAGGGAACGCCTCCTTCTCCGGCATGACGGGCTCGAGCGCCCGCTCCGCCAAATCCCCGTGCCCGATCTCGCGCCGGCCCGGCCCGCGGTTGGGCTTGGTCTCGCCGACCGAGAACGACGGGAAGTTGTAGTGCAGGTAGAAGCGCTTCGAGTATTCCTCGCGCAGACCGTCCACGATCTGCTCGTCATCCCCCGTACCGAGGGTCGTGGTGCAGAGCGCCTGAGTCTCGCCGCGCGTGAAGAGCGCCGAACCGTGCACCCGAGGCAGCAGGCCGATCTGGATATCGATCGGCCGAATCTCGTTCATGCGCCGTCCGTCCGCCCGCCGGCCTTCCAAGATGTACTCGCGCACGACGCGCGTGTGCATGATCTCCCACGCCGCCTTCACTTCCGACGGCGTCGGATATCCCGGCTTGGTCTGGCCTTGCTCGTCGGACGGGCTGAACTCCTCGATCGCCTTGTCGACCACCTGCTCGATGGCCTCAGCGCGAGCGGTCTTGCCCGGGCTAAAGAAGACCCGCCGCAGCTCCGCTTCGTACTTCTCGGCCAGGCGCTTCGCCAACTCCGGCGAGACCTTCAGGACGTCGTATTCCTTCTTGGCCTTCCCGATGAGCTGCTGCAGGCGGAGCTGCATTTCGTTGACCTGCTTGAGGAGCGGTTCGGCGAAGGTGAACGCCCCCAGCATCTGCTCCTCGCCGACTTCCTTCGCGCCGGCCTCCACCATGATGATGCCGTCCTTGGTTCCGCAAATCAGCAGATCCAGCGCGCTCTCCTTCAGCTCGTCGGTCGTCGGATTGAACACGAACTCGGTTCCGATCAACCCGACCCGGATGCTGCTCACGGGCCCGTTGAAAGGAATATCCGATGTGAGCAACGCCGCGCTCGCCGCGTTGGCGGCACACAGAGCCGGATCATTCTGCCCGTCGGCGGAAAGCACCAGGCAGGAAATCACGATGTCGTTGTCCAATCCCTCCGGAATGAGCGGACGGATGGGACGATCCACTTCGCGCGCGGACAGCGTCTCCTCCGTGCTGGGCCGGCCTTCGCGCTTCATGAAGCCGCCGGGGAACTTGCCGGCCGCCGCCATGCGCTCCCGATAGTCCACCGTCAGGGGGACCATCTCGAACGCCAATCCCCGAGGCGCTCCCGCGACCACGGCCGCCATCGAGATCGTATCGCCGATCCTGACCGTTACGCAGCCGCTGGCCTGCTTGGCCATCCAACCGGCCTCGAAGATGACCTTCTTGCCGGCGATCTCGCCTTCCACGCGCTGGTTATTCGCCACAAACCCTCCTTGTTGGCCCTGCGGAGGGACATGGGCGAAGACGAAAGGCAGGAGCCAACGCGCGTCATCATCCCAATGAGTTGGCTCTCGTCTTTCGTCACAATCGCCCGAAAACATCCTTCCGCAGCGCGGATCTAATAAAAAATCCAGATCGCAGAGAGTAGCTTATTACGGCCGCCCTCCGTGCATCTGGATTGACTCAAACCACTGTGCCTATTTGCGGATGCCGAGACGCTTGATGAGCGACTGGTACCGCTCCTTGTCCGACTTCTGAAGATACTTGAGCAACCGCGCGCGCTGCCCGACCATCATAAGCAGCCCACGCCGGGACGTGAAGTCCTTCCGGTGCACCTTGAGGTGCTCCGTCAAAGTGTTGATACGCTCCGTAATGAGCGCTACCTGCACCTCGGGAGACCCCGTGTCGCCCTCATGCACCTTGTACTCGCTGACCAGCGATTTCCTGCGCTCCATCGTTACGGCCATCACACGTCTCCTTTACTCCGCGGCGCCTCCCGAGCGCACAAGCCCAATCACATCGGCCCACAAGTACCCGGGATTGCGCAGCAGACGGTCAGAAACTATACAGACGCGCGCGCCTAAAAGCAAGGTCCATCGAGCAGTGCGCTCGTCCACATCTCCTTGTTCGACGTCCGACGCAGAAGATTCAACGTGATCCGTCAAGAGCGTCGGGCGAAGACTGGATTCTCGCCACGGGTCTAAGACGTGATTTCTTCCCGCGGCGACTCGAGCGGACTGATGAACCTCTTGTCCGGCGGCGTCTTCGTGATCCGCAGCGTGTCCTGCACTACCTTGAGCAGCTGCTCCTTGGAGAACGGCTTCGCCAAGAACCCGTAAAGGCCGTAGAAGAAGTCCTTCGGAGTGTGCATGATGATCGCCTTCGCCGTCAGCATGATGACCGGCAGATCTCTCGTGCGCGCGTCCTTCTTCAGCCGTTCGCACACCGCATAGCCGTCCATCCCGGGCATCATGATGTCCAGCAGCACCAGGTCCACTCCACCCTGCAGGGCCAACTTCATGCCCGACTCTCCGTCCGTCGCGGCCCTGACCTCGTATCCCTCGTTCTCCAAGAAGTACTTGATGATGTCGAGGATCCGCTTCGTGTCGTCGATCGCCAGAATCGTGTGCGCCATCAGAAAGCCTTCCTCTCAAGCCACCACGATAGACTCATCAGCACCAGCGCCACGCACGCCGGCCACACCGACAAATCGCGCCGCCGACGTTCCACCGGCGCAGCCGACAGACGCGACGCGTCAAACGCACGCCGCTGTCCCGAAAGATCCGAGGCTTCTCGATCCAGCAGATTCGCGTGCACGACCTCCCCGAAGAACTCGTTCCTCCCGACCCGCCGCGGCTGAACCACTCGCCCGCCTTCGAGCTCGAGCGTGCGATCGGTCCGCCGCGCCGTCCACTGCCGAGTCCGGCCTCCCGCGAGGAATTCTATCACATTCGACCAGAAGATGACCAAGGACGGCGGCCAAGGGCCGCTCGGGAACGTCCCCCCGATCACCAATTCGCGATCGAACAGCGCCATCACCGGACGCCCTCCCACCAACGCCAAGGCGCTCCCACCCCGCACCTCCCTCGCGCCCTCCAATGGGAACTCCTCCGCCCTCACGCTCTCGAAAAGAGGGTGCGGCACGAACGCGATCGCGTCCGAATCGATCGCCGCTCCCGTCTCCGGCGGATCGATGATGACACGGACAGGCGGATCATCCACCCGTCCTGCTTCACCCACCCGAACGACGATCGAGGGATGCCCCCCCTTCACCAACCGGACGCCCTCCAAACGTTCCAGCACGCGCCTCACTCCCGCGTGAGGTCGCCCTTCGAGCGCCACCTCGACCGGCCGGGCGCTCGAGTCCAGGAACAACACATCGTCCAGCGGGAACCCGTCCTCCGCCACCCGAATCTCCGGTTGCGGATCATGCGGCGTCACGCGCTCGCCCTCGGGAGACACCGTGCGAATCCACACCTTGTCGCCGTCCACGTTGGCGTCGATCACTCCGGTGTTCGCGAACGATCCTCCCACCAGCACCTGCTCGCACGGGGCATCCACCGGACGGTCGCCCAAGAAAAAAACGAGGTCGGCCTCGCGCGCCGCCAGCTCGAGCGCGACCGTCGCGTCACCCGAGAAGGGCGCCACCTCCCAAACCAGACGGTTGCGCGCCGGCGGCGGGAACGTATAGACCACCAGCCGATCCTCCCGCCCGAGCGCTCCGCGAATTCGCTCGTACGCCTCCCGCGCCTCCGCCAGGCGAGGATACATCCTGGCCGACAAGTCGATCACGATGGCCACGGTCCTCGGCTTGGCCGCCTCGAACTCCGCGAACGGCCCCGCCAGCGCCGCCACGACGCACGCGACAGCCGCCATCTGCGCCATCACGATCGCGCTGAGCCGCGGACTCCGCAATGCGCGAACCGGCGGGACCCGATCCGGCAGCTCGCGCCAAAGCGCCACGCTGGGAACGACGACCGAGGTCGGGCGCAATCGCCAGAAGCTGATCAACAGCGGCAACCCGACCGCGAGCAGCCCCCACAACGCCGCCGGCACCGCGAAGCTCATTCGAGGACTCCCTCGCGTAGGAACAGCCGGATCACCTCGTCGAGGGACTCGTCGGCCGTGCAACGGACATACCCGACCTCCCGCCGATGCGCCCACTCGCGCCATCGGGCCAACCGCTCCCCCAACCGCCTCTTGTACTCCGCGACCTCCTCCTCGCCGACGTAACGATCGACCCACGCGCGGGTCTCGCTGTCGACGACGCGCGCCATCCCCCGGACCGAAGGCTCGATCTCATCCCGGGCCAGCACGTGCACGAGCGTCGCGGGAGCGCTCAATACCGGCTCGTCCCACGGATCGCTGATCGCGACCGCAAGCGCCCGCGGCGGCAGCGCCCGAGCCGAAACCGAGGCGGCCGGTCCGTCGGAAATCCCGTCGAGCGCGTCCAGAGTGAGCCGTCGCGGCGCGCCGCACCAGAGCACCGCCTCGCCGCCTTCGGCCTCCGCGATCGTGCCCAGCGCCGCCGCCAGCCGGCACGCGAAATCGAGCTTGCCTCCCTGATTCATGGACGCGCTCGCATCCAGCACGACATGAAGCCTCGCCGCCTGCTCGCGCTCGCGCTCGCGGACGAAGAGCTCCTCCAACCTCGCGTACAGATTCCAGTCCACGGCGCGAAAGTCGTCCCCCGGAACGTACGCTCGATGCGCGAGATGCACCGCCGCGCCTCCGGGCTTTCCGCTGGTTCGGTCGCCTTCCCGGGCGCCGGCCGCCCGGCGGCGGACCGCCAGTCGCAACGCCTCCAGACGCCGTAGGAACTCTGGATCGAAGTGTCTCACGCGTCACCGCAGCAGCGCGCGCGCCGCCGCGATATCCTCCCGGATCTGACGCCTCAGATCCTCCACCCCGGCGAACTTGCGCTCGTCGCGCAAGCGCGCCACGAACCGCACCTCCAGCTCGCGCCCGTAGAGCGCCTCGCCGGAATAGTCCAGCAGGTGCACCTCCACGTTCTCGGAGCCTCCGGCGATGAACGTCGGCCGCGTGCCGATGTTCGCCACGCCCGGCCACGTGCCGCCGCCCGTCAGGACCCACACCGCGTAGACTCCTCCCGGAGGCCGCACCTTGTGCCGGAGCTCCAGGTTCGCCGTCGGCACCCCGATCGAACGCCCCCGGCCGTCGCCCGCCACCACGACGCCGTGCAACGAGAACGGCCGCCCCAGCAACTCCGAGGCCTCGTCGAGCCTGCCCGCCGCCACCGCCTCCCGTACCAAGGAACTGGACATCGGGCGGCCCCGGTGCAGCAGCGGCTCGCACGCGCGCACCTCCACCCCGAGACGTTCGCCGATCCCTTTCAGGAAGTCGTAATCGCCCGCCCGGTCCTTTCCGAAGTGGGAGTCGTGTCCGAGCAGGATCGCCTTCGCTCTGACGCGTCCCACGATGATCTCCGCAACGAACCCCTCCGCGGTGTTCTGCGCGAACGCCTTCGTGAAGGAAAGCACGAGCGTCACGTCCACTCCGCACCCGCCGATCAGGTCGAGGCGCTCCTCGAGAGGGCACACCAGCGGGACCTCGATCCCCCGCAGGACCTCCGCCGGATGTCGATCGAACGTGACCACGACCGCCGGCGCTCCCCGCTCTCGCGCCCAGGAGGTCAATGTCGCCAGCACCTGGCGGTGGCCTCGATGAACGCCGTCGAACACCCCCCAGGTGACCACGCTGCCGGCCAGTCGGGGATCCGGGGTTGACTCGAGACCTCGCAGGATGATCATAGTGTGATTACCGCGAAGCGTGCCGAGAACCGCGCTTGTGGCGAGCTTGTCGAACCCAAAGGGAATCGCGGCGCGGCGGTGCCGCAACCCAACAAGGGGTTGGTGGGCTCTGCATGAATTCCCACTCGTCTGGGAAAGACTAACCGCTGAGACCGCAGAGTTCGGGCAGAGGACGCAGAGATTCTCCTCTTGAGAATCCTCTGCGTTCTCCTTCCTGGTCTCAGTGTCCTCTGCGATTGATCGGACTTCCTTCGGCTGATATCGCCGAAACCGCTTGGGATCCAGTTTGTTGCGTAAACACGCTGAAATATCTTCGCGCCGTGGAAGGATGTTGATCGTGAGTACTGCAGAGAAGACCTTTCAACCGGCGGATTGAGCGTTCCAGGCTCTCCCTTGCGTCGATTGGGGTGCACCGGCCTCCCTTATTCCTCAGAACGCGCTTTGCGGCGAACGGTTATAGGCATCGCGCGGCGTCACAGCTCCGTCGGCACCGCATTCCGACGATGTTTCGGCTCACGCTTGGCCTTGTAGTCCTCTTCGAGCTCCCGCAGCAGCGGCTTGAATTGCTTGATGTCCGCCGCGGACATCTTGTCGATCATCAGCACGCCGTCCAAGTGGTCGATCTCGTGCTGGAAGAGTTTCGCGCAGAGCCCTTCGCAATCCACTTCCCACATCTGCCCTTCGACATCGAAATAGACCGCCTTGACGCCGGCCGCTCGCCGGATCTTGGCCGTGATGCCCGGAAGGGACAAACACCCCTCGTCCTCGAACATGCTCCCGGACTTCTTGCGGATCTGAGGGTTGAGGAAGACCTTCTCCTCGGCCTTGTTCTGCGGATCGGCCGTAAGATTGGCCACGATGATGCGCCTCATGAACCCGACCTGGGGGCCGGCCAAGCCGACGCCGCGCTGTCGGTACATCACCTCGAACATGCGCGGCACCGTTTCCCGAATCTGCGTCATATCCTCCGGCATCACCGCCTTGGAGACCTCGCGCAGCCGCGGATCGGGGTAGAAGACCATCTTGAGGCCCATAACACGGAATTATACAGGGCCGATTCGGGCGTAACAACGTCTCGGCGGAGGATCCCCGAACGGCGAGCAAATTTAGTGGACCCTCGCGGGCGGAAGGCCTAGACTCCACCCGTTCGACTTCGGCGTTCGCGTCGGCGGATCGCCTCGGATCACGTGCCGCCCGGCGCCACCCGAGGGGATGGGTTCGGACCGTCTTGACCCTCTCCACGGCACCGACTAAGATCGCGGTTTATTCTGCTTTTTGGGGCTGCTTATGGCGGACGTTGCGGGTCTGTACAAGCGGGCGGAAGAGGCCTTCGCCAAGAAGAACTACGATTACGCGCGAGACCTGTTCCTGAACATCCTCGCTCTCGATCCGGACCACGAGTTGACGCACAAGTCCCTCTACGCCGCGTGCCTGAAGAAGATCCAGGAGCGCGGCCAGAAGAGTCGCATCACGACCTTCTTCGGCAAGGGCAAGATCCAGGTCCAGCTCTCCGCGACCAAGGACCCCGTCAAGAAGATCGAACTCGCCTTGAAGCACCTTTGCGAAGAGCCGTACGACGCCGCCGTTCGGACTACACTGGCGCAGCTGCTTCTCGATCTCGGACACCCCGGCGGGGCCGCCGCAGAGGCGGACACGGCGCTCAGCATCGACGGCAAGAACCTCGGCGCCGCCAAGATCCTCGTGGCCGCGCTGACCAAACTCAATCGCATCGAGGAAGCGGAGAAGATCCTCGAGAAGGTCGTCGCTCACGCGGGAGAGGACCGCGACATCGCGAAGCTGCGCCGCGACATCGCCGCCATGACGTCCATGAAGAAGACCGGAATCGAGAAAGCGGACACCTACCGGAACATCATCAAGAACAAGGACCAGGCGGCGATCCTCGAGATCCAGCATCACACGATCCAGACCGACGAGCAGTTCCAGGCGCTCCTGGAAGATCTCAAGAAGGAGATGGACAAGGACCCGACCGACCCGAGGATACCCAAGAAGATCGGCGACCTCTTCTTCGAGCGGAAGAAGGATTTCACCGAAGCGCGCGAATGGTACAAGAAAGCCAGCGCGCTGGCCCCGCAGGACTCCGTCATGAGAGATAAGGTGGACGACTGCGGCATCCGCCTCCTCGACGGCGGCATCGAAGCCGCGCTGAAGAACAACGATCCGACGCTGGCCCAGCTCAAGGCGGATCGCCTCAAGTTCGTGATCCAGTCCTTCGAGCGTCGCGTCCAGGACCGGCCCACCGACATGGTCCTTCGATACGAGCTGGGCAAGGCTTACTACCAGGCGGGATCGGCCCGCCTGGACGAAGCCATCCACGAGTTCCAGCAGTCGGTGAAGGACCCGAAGAAGAAGGTCGAATCGTGCATCTACCTGGGCCACGCGTTCCGGAAGAAGAAGAATTACGCGATGGCCGAGACGCAGTACCACAAGGCCGAGGAAGCCGGTACGATCCCACAATCGGTGCAGCTGGAGATCTGGTACTACCGCGCGCTGTGCAGCGCCGAAGCGGGCAAGAAGGACCTGGCCATCCAGCTGGCCAACAAGATCATCGAGATCGACATCAACTATCGCGACATCAGCCAGATGCTGGAGAAATGGCAGAACGGCGCATGACCTCGGCCTTGACATCCTGGAACAATCTCCTTATCTTCTCCCCCACTGACGAGGCGACGGCCAAGCGCTCAGACGCGAACGGAAGCGCCTCCCCATTCTGAAACGGGTACTGAAGATGGCTCACACGATCACCGGGCACCGCAACATCCGCAGAAACGACAAACGCCGCCTGCGCAACAAGACGATCAAGTCCGCCCTGCGCACGCAGATCCGCAAGGTCGCCGCCGAAGTGGAGAAGAAGGACAAGACCGCCGCGGGAGAGAGCCTCAAGCTGGCGTACAAGCTGCTGGATCGCGCGGCCCGCAAGGGGACGATTCACCCCAACAACGCGGCCCGACACAAGGCCCGCTTGGCTGGACGCGTCGCGTCCCTCAAGTAGAGCCCTCGCGCGACTTCCCGCGTTACTCCTTCAGATCATCCAGCGGGATTCCGTACCGCTTGATCTTGCGGTACAGCGTGCTCCGATCGATCTTGAGGAGCTTCGAGACGATCTCCGTGTTGCCGCGGTGCTCCGTCAGGAGCTTCTGGATGACTTCCGACTCCATCTCGCGCAGCGACCGCGTCGTAACTTCCGTGTCTCCCATGGCGCGGCGCGCCTCCGCCTCTTGAATCACCGTCGGCGGCAGATGCCGCCGCTCCAGCACGTCGCCCTCTCCCAGCTCGCAGGCGCGATCCACCGCCTGTCCCAACTCGTGCACGGTCCCTGGCCAGGAGTACGCCATGAGCGTCGACAAAGCGTCCGCCGACACCGCCCGCGGGGCGCGCTTCCCCGAGGCCGCACGCCGCTTGAGGAACGCATCGACCAGCAGCGGCACGTCATCCAGTCGCTCGCGCAAAGCAGGCAGGGCGATCGTCGTGACGGAAAGCCGCTCGACGAGATCCTGTCGCAAGCTCCCCCGTCCGACCGCTTCGAGGACATTCCGACTCGATGACGCCATGATCCGCGCGTCGACTGCAATATCCGCGCTCGCCCCCGACGGGCGAATGACGCGATCCACAATGACTCGCGCTACGGGAGTTTGCAGCGCCAGAGGCAAGTCGGCCACCTCATCGAGGAACACCGCACCGCCCGAGGCCTTTTGAAAGGCCGCGACGATCTCGGATTCCAGGATTTCCGGACGACCGCCGCGGCAATCGACGTGGACGAACAGATGCTCGCGCCGCGCTCCCCCTTGATGAACCGCGCGAGCGGCCTGCTCCTTCCCCGTACCCGGCTCGCCCACGAAGAGCACGCAGGAGTCGGTCTGCGCCGCGCGCGCGATCTGCTCGTGCACACGTTGCATCTCCATCGTGTGACCGACGAACTGCTGGGTCGAAGCCCGCTCCCGCAGCTGCTCGCGCAACCGCCGGTTCTCCTCGGACAGCCGGCGAATGCGACGCGCCCGTTCGATCGCCATAGCCACCTGCTCGGCACGCAAGGGCTTCGCGAGGTAATCGCTGGCGCCCAGTTTCATCGCCCTCACCGCGATCTCCATCCTCGAATTCGTCGCCGTCAACACGACGTCGAGATCGGGATGCGAGCGCTTGACCTCCTCAAGGGCACCCATCGCCTCCTTGAGCTCGGACGACAAGAACACCAGGTCAACGCCGTCTCCGCGGAGCCGCTCGAACATCCCCTGCGTTGCTCCGGCGACATCTACGCGAACGTCGCCCGCGCCTTCGAGCTGATCCTGGAGCGCCTTGACGAACGCCGTATCGGAATCTACAACCAAGACGTGGAGCATAGAATGACAATAGCATTCCGATTCGCAAAACGCAAAGCGCTTGGCCACAGATTCAATGCCACGGCCCGATGTCACTGCGAGATAGACAACCTACGTCTGTCGAAAGTGCGAAGCTCGAGTCCGCCGTAATGAGTCGTCTCCCTTGCGGCGGACTCTCCCTGAGCCGAAGCCGACTGCACCCTCAATTGCAGGCGGCTGGAGTCGCACGGGTTGCCCATGGTTCGACTCGCTGCCGTTTGCGGGCGGCTCAAACTCCTCGTTAGTGTGCATCGCGCAGTCATCGCGAAGCGAGGCTCCTGGGATGTCTCCTTATGCCACGCCACGTTACAAGCAGCCCCTCAAGCACGCCAGAACTCCCGCGCCTCGCAAAGCGGGCCCTGCACCACAACATCGCATACATCACATTGCGTACAAGCGTGTTACGTAAGCAAACAACACGAGCCTCCCTCTTGGCCCGGTCCGGCACATCGATCCTGCCTGCATCGAGCCCTTTCTTTAGACTTTACGTCACGCCACATTACACACCCAGGCCCGGACTAGGCTTCCCGTCAGAATGCGAGCGTAACAACCTACTCATCAAGGTGTTATACAGCCACTAAAGCTAGAATCAGGCATACGAATTGCTAAGCCCATACCATCGCAGGGGGTCGGTTGGGAGGGCTTATGTTTCGAGTTCTTGCAAGACTCCGTGCCATTGCGACCTTAGGCCTGATGCTCCCCCTCGCTTCCATCGCCGCCGCGCAGGCCGCCCCCACAGGCGTGACAGCCGTCGCCGTCTCGGACATGCAGATCAACCTCTCGTGGACCGATGCCCCCGATGAAGACGCCTATACGATCTGGCGAAACGGGGCGGAATGGACCACCGTCGCCCCCAATACGACCTCCATCTCCGACACCGGCCGCTTGCCCAACACCACGTACTCCTACTATATCAGGTCTTGGTGGAGCGACCCCTACAATCAGTTTGGCTTCGCCTCGGCGACCGCCTCCGCCACAACGAAACCCATCCACGGATGGTCCACTACCCATACGGTCACCGGCCCCACCAACGGAATGACCATGACCAACTACAGCTTCACCGCCGGCGGAGCGGCGTGCAACTGGGGCCACTCGATGCAGTACCAGTTCAGCTGGGGCGATACGAGCTGGGGCCCCTGGGGCGCCGGCACCCAATCCCATGCCTGGACCTTCTCGAGCAGTTTCCAGGTCAGCGCCCGAGCCATGTGCGCCGGCAATCTCACCACAGGCTACGTGAACGGCCCCATCATCACCATCGGCAGCCACGCCGTCAATGCGCCCGCCACGCTCACCGGAACCACCTCGGGAAACACGGGCGCCTTCTACAGCTACATCGCCGCCAACGCCACCGATACCCTCGCTCATGCCATCTCCTTCTATCAGTTCGATTGGGGCGACGGCACGGTCTCAGGCTGGGGCGCCGCCACCCAATCGCACAGCTGGAGTTCCGGGGGCACCTTCGTCGTCAAAGCGCAAGCCCTGTGCTCGGGAGGACTCGTATCCGCCTGGTCCACCACGACCGTCACCGTCTCCATCATCGCGCCCCACACGCTGACCACCCCTTCAACTCCCAGCGGTACCGCCTCCGGCATCACCGGGAACTCATACGCTTTCACGACCGGCTCCTCGACCTGCAACCAGGGCCACGCCGTGTCTCTGTACCAACTCGATTGGGGGGACGGCACCATCGGCGCTTGGGGCTCATCGACGCAATCCCATACATGGACGCTCAACGCCACCTACTCCGTGCGCGCCCACGCCCAGTGCAGCGCCGGTCAGTCCTCTTCGTGGTCCGGCGCGCTCTCCGTGACCATGTCCTCCCACGCCCTCACACAACCGTCCACGCCCAGCGGAACCCTCAACGGAAGCACGGGCCAGTCGTACCCGTACTCGACCGGCTCCTCGACCTGCAACCAGGCCCACGCGGTTCAATACCGCTTCGACTGGGGCGACGGCTCCCCCCAGATGCTCGGCAGCGGGATCCAGTCGCACACATGGTCCACGGCGGGCTCCTTCGGCGTGAAGGCGCAGGCCCAGTGCAGCGCGGGCATCGTGTCCCAATGGTCGAACACTGTTTTCGTGTCCATCACGGCCCCCGCTGCTGGACCGGCCACCCCGACAGGCCTGACCGCCACCGCAATCTCGAGTTCGCGAATCGACATCGCGTGGGCGGCCGTTTCGGGCGCCACGGGGTACAACGTCTGGCGCTTGTATAACAGCAACTGGTGGGACCTCGGCAATACGGCCGCCACCACCTTCTCAGACATCGGCCTCGTCTCCGGCGCGCAGTTCGGCTACCGCGTCCGCGCCTACGACGGAGCCGGCAACTACAGCGGCTACAGCCTCACGGCCACCGCGACGACGCCGACGACCCACACGGTGTCCGCGCCCTCCATACCGTCCGGTCCCGGTTCCGGTTTCTCCGGCACCTCATTGACATTCAGTACGGGCGGCTCCACCTGCAGCCTGGGTCATAGCACGATCAGATACCGCTTCTATTGGGGAGACGCCTCGGCCTTCTCGATCTTCAGCACGAGCACCTCCGCGTCCCATACGTACACCGCCGCAGGCACTTACTACGTCTGGGCTCAGGCGTATTGCGCCACCTCGGCCTATCCGCAGTCCAATTGGTCGTCCTGGTGGCGCGTCGTCGTCACGGCCCCTTCCGATACGATCCCTCCCACGACTCCTACCGGCCTCGCCGCCACGTCCGCTTCCTCCACCCAGATCAACCTGAGCTGGACGGCTTCTACGGACAGCGGCGGTTCAGGCCTGGCCGGTTACAAGATCGAACGATCCACGGATAACATCAACTTCTCAGAGATCACGACCACCGCCGGTACGACCTACTCGAATACCGGACTCACCACCGGCACGACCTACTACTACAGAGTGCGCGCCTACGACGGCGCGGGCAACAACAGCCTTGGATACAGCAACACGGCCTCGGCCGTTCCCGTCAACCACACCGTGTCGACTCCCGCTCAGCCGACCGGCTTTACGCACGGCATCGTGGGCGCCGGCTATTCATACTCCACCTTTGGTTCCACATGCACCCTGGGCCACACCGTCAAGTACCGATTCAGCTGGGGCGACGGATCGCCGCTTACCAGCTTCAGCCAGGCCTCGAGTGCCGTCCATGCGTTCTCGGCGGAAGGCACGTTCTCCGTAAGCGTTCAAGCCACCTGCACGGGCTCACCTTATCCGCAATCCTTTTGGTCCGCCGGCCTCCTCGTCGTCATCCAGAACTGCGGAACCATTACGGGAGACAACGTCAACGTCCCCGTCTATCTGCCCTTCCCATTCAAGTTCGGATCGACCACCTACAGCACCAACTGGCCCCTGCGCGTGTGCTCCAACGGCTGGATAAGCCTCTCGGATTCGATCTCCACGTCGGGGACTCCACCGGCCAACCTTCCGACCGGTTCCGTCTCCAACGTCATCGCCGGCCTCTGGGACAACCTGCTGCCCACCGGCGGCGCCAACGGCGCCATCACCTGGGCCGCGACCTCGACCTACGTGGCCATCACCTGGAACGCCGTCGCGTACAATCGCAACACCTCGAAACACGCCACGTTCACGATCACCTTCAGGAGCGACAGCACCGTCGATCTGACCTACGGCCCCGTCGACCTCATCAACGATTACTGCCAGGGCTTCCAATACAGCACCTCCTGGGGCACGACGTGGGGCACCGATGGCTTCATGCCCCAGAACCGCACGATCCAGAACTTCTGGTGCTTCTCCTTCAACAAACCCTATCAGCTCATCTACGGTTACAAGACCGACGGCACCGCCACAAACGACCCCGCCCTGGTCGACACCGGCCGGATCGACGTGGTCTTCGTGGGCGAAGGATTCGCCTCGAGCAACGTGGCGCTCTTCCGGAACAAGACGCTGGCTGCCGCCGACGCGCTTCGGGCGACCGAACCGTTTGGCAGCTCCCATCTCAACAAGTTCAACTTCTGGCGCGTCATGGCCACCTCCCCGTCGCCGTACACCCGGACGATGGGCGTGATCAACCGAGACACTTACAACGATCTCCACGTCAGAGACGCTGCGTCCGTCTCGCCCGGGAACAACTTCATGTGCGTGCTGGTCAACGATCCCAACGACATCTCCGGTTCCGCTCAAGGCGTCGGGTCCGGCAGCATCATCGTGTGGGGCGGCCCGAACACGACGCGCTTCTCGCAACTCTTCGTCCACGAATTCGGACATGTGATCGCCAACCTGGGCGACGAGTACATCACGGAGAGAGGCTTCGCCAAGAACTACAACGAAAGCCGCGACTCCGCCACAAGGACGTGGAACGGTTCCACGACCCTGAGCGTCTTCTATACGGCGCCGGCCTCTCCGAATCCGCCCAAAGCCTTCGTCGTGCGCCCCCGCGAACTCACCGCGTCCAGCGGCATGGCAGACCTGTACATCTACCGATGCTCCGGCAACACGCGTCTGTACCCCGCTGTCGGGATCTACCCGGATCGCAACTTCCAGTATGTCAGCACGCTCACCCTCCGAGGTGTCACCACATCCGACCACGCGCCCCACGAGGCCCCTTCGCCCTTCTCCCTTTCCTTCACCCCCTCCGCTCCCGGCGAAACCTATGAGATCGCGCTCTCCAGCCTCAACGGCACGGCCGAGCTGTGGGTGGATATCGATATCGCGGCGGGCCAGGCCTCCGACACCTCCTGTCCGAATCTCACCTTTTTCCCCTCGACGACCACCAAAGTAGCCGCCGCCCAGTGGGAACTGGGCGCTTGGGATACTCTTTCCAGTCCGGCGGTCAAGATCCACTTCTACCAGGGAGGCGACAACAACTCCGGCTCCTACGTGGGAATCTGGCGTCCGACGCGTGCCTCCTGTCTCATGAACCACTCCGGAGGGACGGACCCCATCAGGTACTGCCTTGTGTGCCGCAACGGGGTCAACCAGAGAATCGCGGCCACCTACCCGGGACAATACCCGAACTAGAAGGACCAAGCGCTCGTGAATCAGATCCGGCGGCACTTGATCCCGGCCCTCTGTTTGGCCGCCGTGGCCGCCGCGTTCTTTGCCGTCAAGAGCCGACGCCCGCACGGAGTTCACGAGCAGACCGCTGAGCTCCGTTCCCTCTCACCGCCGCATGACGCCGGCGATGTCCCCCCTTCCGTTCCAGGAACAAGATCCGCCTCCCCGTCTCCTACGGACGACCTCGACGACGACCTCCGCGAAGTCAGCGCGCACATGAGCTCCACGGACGAAGCCTCCACCCAGTGGTTGCTCCACACCGCGCGCACCCACCCCTCGCCCATCATCCGTTCCAACGCCGTGCATGCCCTCGCCTCCCGCACCGACGAACGCGAACGCATGATCGCCGCGCTCGACGAGCTCTTCCTCGAAGAGAAAGACCCGGCGGTCCTCCACGCCGCCCTATGCACCTTCCGCGACTTCCGCGCCGGAACGCAGCACGCCCTCGACCTGCTCGCCCGCAGCAACGAGCCGATCCTCATCCGAACAGCCGCCGCCCTGCTCGCCGATCAACCCGCGCCGGCCCACGCCGACGCGATCGATGCCTGCGTCGCCCGCCTGCCCGAAGATCCCCCATGGTCCCCCATCCGCGCGGAACTCCGCGAAACATCCCTCAATATCCGGGAACCCGGCCGCCTCGAGCATCTCCAGAAGCAACATACGTGCACGGAGTCGGAAAGATAGTCTCTGCTCGCTGCTGGGTACTACAGCGCCAGAATCCCCCTCGCCACGATCACGCCCACCACCCGCACCAAGTCCTTCGCCCGAATCTTCTTCCCCTCGTCATACGATCGCGGACGATAACGAATCGGCACCTCCCGGATCGCGATCCCGCGCCGCGCCACCAACGCCGTCACCTCGGGATCCCACCCGAATCGATCCTGCCGCAACGGAAGCGACCGCAAGACCCGCGTGAGAAACACCTTGTAACACGTCTCCATGTCCGTCAGGTGCTGGCGCGTCGCCAGGTTCGACAACCACGTGATCGCCCGGTTCCCGATCACGTGCCAGCGCGCGTCGCCCGCACGCCCGCAATACCTCGAGCCGTACACGACCTCGGCGCGCCCTTCCGCAATCGGCCGCACCAACGCCGGATAATCGGCCGGATCGTACTCCAGGTCCGCGTCCTGCACGATCGTGACCTCGCCCGTCACCCGCCGGAATCCGCGGCGCAGCGCCGCCCCCTTCCCGCGATTCCGCTCGTGAAACACCGTACGCAGTCGCGGATGCTCGCGCTCCAACCGCCGCAGCTCCTCGCGCGTTCCGTCCCCCGACGCGTCGTCCACCGCGACCACCTCGGTCACGAGAGGCTGCTCGAAGACGCGACGCACGATCTCCGCGAGGGTCCCGCGCTCGTTGTAGCACGGAATGACCACGGAGACGGTCGGCATGCCCACGCGGCGATTGTAGGACTCCCCGTCGGTACTTCAATGATCCTGACGGCCCGGACGCATCTTCACCCGCCGCGGCCCGAACCACACGTCACGCCGCGCGTCTCCGCCCTCGTAGTGGTACCAGTACGCGCTCTCCGTCGGACAGAAATAGGCGGTCTCGCGCACGGGATGCTGCCGGTCCGGCGAGTCGTTGCGCAGCGTGAACATCTTCATCTCCGTCCCGTCCGCCGCGCACACCGGCCGGCCCTCCTCGAAACGGACCACAGGGCACTCGCGCAACCCCTGGTCCAGCTGCGCCTCCGGCAGCCACGTCGTACGCACGTCCGTCATGATCCTCGCCCGGATGTCGTTGTCCGATGGCGGCGCCTCGAGATCCTCCTGGGTCAACCCGCGCGACGCCAGCTCGTGCTCCTCAAGCGTCATCGTGTGACACGCCCCCAACAGCACCACAACCAGCAGCCCCGATCTCCTCATACCTTCACCACCGCCTTCCATCCCAGCAACTTCCGCCTCGATCGCAGCACCGGCTCGACCTCCTGCGCGATGAACTCGCGCGCCTGCTCGGGGGCGCGCCCGACATATCGCTCCGGCCGACCCAGGTGATCCAGCTTCTGTCGGATCGCCCGAAAAGCCTCGTCATTCTTGAGACGCGCGATCAGGTCGTTTCCCTTCCCGTCGTGCATCGCCTCGACCGCCGCCAGCGCGTGCCGGCGGATCCGCTCGTGCAGCACCTGCCGGTCGCCCCCCGCCTTCACCGCCGCCATGAGCACGTTCTCCGTCGCCACGAACGGGAGCTGCCGCTCGACGTTCGCGCGCACAATGTCGCGGTTCACGACCGGCCTCGACGCGATCTCCATCCACAGCGTCAGGATCGCGTCCGCCCCCAGGAACATCTCCGGATTCGCGACACGCTTGCCGGCCGAATCGTCCAGCGTCCGCTCGAACCACTGGCCGGCGGCCGTGAACGCCGCGTTCTGGCCCAGCGCGATCACCAGCCGCGCCAGCGACGTCATGCGCTCCGCCTTCATCGGGTTGCGCTTGTACGCCATCGCGCTGGAGCCGACCTGCTCCTCCTCGAACGGCTCCTGGATCTCGCCGTGGTGCTGCAGCAGCCGCAGGTCGTTGGCGAACTTGTGCGCCGACTGCGCGATGCCGCCCAACGTCGCGGCCGCCTGCGCGTCCACCTTCCTCGAATACGTCTGGCCGGTGACCGGGTACGTCTCCGAGAATCCCATCGCGCGCGCCACTCGCCGGTCGAGATCCTTGACCTTCGCGTGATCCCCCTCGAAGAGCTCCAGGAAGCTCGCCTGCGTGCCCGTCGCCCCCTTGGCGCCGAGGAACCTCAACGAGCCCAGCCGGCGCTCCACCTCCTCGAGATCGAGCATCAGGTCCTGGATCCACAGGCACGCGCGCTTTCCGATCGTGGTGAACTGCGCCGGCTGGAAATGCGTGTACGCCACCGTCGGCGTATCCGCATACCGCTTGGCGAACGCCGTCAGCGCGGCGATGACGTTCACGAGCTCCCGCCGGACAAGCTGCAGCGCGTCGCGCAGGACCACGAGATCCGTGTTGTCCACGACGTACATGCTCGTGGCGCCCAGATGGATGACCCCCGTCGCCTTGGGACACTGATCGCCGTACGCGCGGACGTGCGCCATGACGTCGTGCTTGAGCCGCTCCTCGTACCGGCGGGCGACGTCGGTGTTGACGTCCTCCACGTGCGCCTTCATCTCGCGGATCTGCGCGGCGGTGATCGGCAAGCCCAGCGCCCGCTCGGCCTCCGCCAACGCCACCCACAGGCGGCGCCACGTCCGGAACTTGTGGTCGGCCGAGAACAACCGGAGCATCTCCGGCGTGGAGTAGCGCTCCGCGAAGGGACTCGTGTAGACGTTCGTCACTCTCTCCATATCCGGTACTTTCGTGAAATGCGGATGAGATTCACCAGGTTGACCATGACATGCGTGATCACCGGCGCGACCACCGTGCCCGTCAGGAGCCGCTCCCCCGTCAGGACCGCCCCGGCCAGCGCGGCCGTGACGGGCCACGCGCGCCACTGCGCGTTGATCGGCCAGTGAAGGCCCGCGAACACGGCCAGGGCCACCCACGGGCCGGCCGCCGCCAGCATCGCCCCGCGGAAGAAGAATTCCTCAGCCACGCCGCCGGCGATCGCCAGCACGACGCACTCCCAGGTCCGCTGCTCGCCCAAGACCCAGCCGAATTCCCGCTCCAGCTCGCCGAGCGACCGCACGCGCCGCGTGAGCCCGGGCGTGGCCAGCACGAGCGCCAGACCCGCGCCCAGCCCCACAACCACGTCGAGCCACAGAGCCCTCGGCGTCCAGAGGGCCTTCGCGTCTTGTCCCGTGTTCGGCACCCACACCCAGGCCGCCGCGAACAGGAATCCGTAGAAGAGCAACGCGAAGAACGGCGACACCCGGCGCTCCAGCTTGACGTCCGGCTGGACGGCGCTGGGCCGACCCGCCACGGGCGTCGAAGGCTTATCGCCGGGGCCGGTGCTGCTCATAGGCATCCACGATTCTCTGGACCAAAGGGTGGCGCACGATGTCCGCCTTCGTCAGATACGCGAACGCGATGCCGGGGATTCCCTTCAGAAGCTCCCGCACCTCCACGAGGCCGCTCACCCGTCCCGCCGGCAGGTCGATCTGCGTGATGTCGCCCGTCACGACGATCTTCGACTTGCCGCCCATGCGCGTGAGGAACATCTTCATCTGCTCGCTCGTCGTGTTCTGCGCCTCGTCGAGGATGATGAACGCCTCGTCCAGCGTGCGCCCGCGCATGAACGCCAGCGGGACGATCTCGATCACGTCGTTGTCGATGAGCCGCTGGAGTTGGCCGAACTCGAGGAACGCGTTGAGCGAGTCGTAGATGGGGCGCAGATACGGGTTCACCTTCGCCTGGATGTCGCCCGGCAGAAACCCCAGGCGTTCGCCCGCCTCCACGGCCGGCCGGACCAGCACGATGCGCCGCACGACGCCCGCCTTCAGATACTCCACGCCCTTGCACACGGCCAGGAACGTCTTGCCCGTCCCCGCGGGTCCGATGGCGAAGACGATGTCGTTCTTCTCGATTTCCTGAAAGTAGGTGCGCTGTCCTTCGGACTTCGGCGCGACTTCGACCAATCGCCGGAAGATAGACCCCGGGATGTATGACTCCGGAGCCGCCGCCTTCGCCGCGGGGCGCTCCTCTCCCTCCAGGATTTGATCGAGATCGCCTTCCTGGAGCTGTCCGCGCGCATCCACGACTTCCTTCACCTTGGTGAACGCCGAGTACGCGCGATCCACCTGCGCCCGCGATCCGCGGATCTGGATGGCGCCGTTGCGAAGCACCACCTGCGCGCCGGTCGTCTTCTGAATCTGCTTGAGGTTGCGGTCGTACGTCCCGAAGAGGCGCGCCGCCTCCTCTCGATTCTCCAGCGGGATTGAACGTTCCATAAGGGTTCCCATTCTATAGGATTCGGGCCCGCTTTGCGAAGGAGTGCGGCGAGGGGCAGGAATTCCCCAGTACGTGCCACGAATTCCGGGAAGGGGTGTAAGAAAAGGAGAGATGCAGTGAAGGGGAGAGGTGGGGAGCCGAATCTCTGAATGCTTCCGCACGGTTCAATTTGGCCTTGTGCGAGGAAACAGAGAGAAAGAAGAGAACGCAGAGCCCAGGCCCAAGCCGCAGAGGGTCGCAGAAAGTGGAAGAAACCGCCTCTCAGCACCCTCTGCTGTGCTACGACAAGATTCTTCATGAACCTCCAGGCCAATCGCCTGAGTATCTCTGAGGAAGGCAGGAAACCAGGAAAGGAAGTCGGCCGTCCTATCCTTCGGTCTTCCTCCTGGCTTCCTGGCTTCCTCATAGTATTCTCCGGACGGAAAAAGGAGGAACCCCGAGTTCGGTTGCGGTCGCCGCGCTGGGTCCTCCGGTGTCGGTTTCCTCTCTACGTGCTCCGCTTCCCTCTGTTTCCTCGCGCAAGCCCTGATTGAACCGTGCCCAAAAAGCAAAGACTCAAAATGTCAGGAGAAGAGACTAGCGCGACGCGGCCCGGAACCCGACATAGAAGTCGTGATTCGTCGGATCGTCCCTGAGGCGGAGCGCGGAGCGGGTGCTGTACGCAATGCCATGCCAGCACCCGCCGCGCAGGCACCGGGAATCACCCTTCGCGGGCCCCGTCGCATCCGTTACTGCTTCGGAAGGATACGCCTCATACCAGTCCTCGCACCACTCCCACGCGTTCCCGTGCATGTCGTAGAGGCCCCACGCGTTCGCCTTCTTCTGCCCGACCGGGTGCATCTTCGCGTCCGAGTTCTTGTAATACCATGCGTATTCGCCCAGCTTCTTCCCCTCGTCCCCGAAGCACCACGTGCCTTTCTCTCCCGCCCGGCACGCGTACTCCCACTCCGCTTCCGTGGGGAATTTCGCCGCCCTCCCTTTGAGCTGCTCCTTCGCCTTCTCGTTCAACTTCTTCAGGAACTCCTGGCAATCCTCCCAACTCACCGTCTCTACCGGCAGGTCGGCTCCCTTGAAATGCGAGGGATTCTTCCCCATCACCGCTTCCCACTGCGACTGCGTCGTCTCCGTCGTTTGCATCCAGTAGTCCTTCGTGATCGTCACCTCGTGCGGCGGCTTCTCGTTGTCGTTCTCATTGCCCCCCATCGTGAACTTCCCCGCCTTGATCTTCACGAATTCCATCTTCACTCCGCCGCCGAGGTCCAGAACGATCTTCTCGGGCCCGTCCTTCTCCTGAGCCCCCGCCGGCACGCGGGATCCCATCCAGCCCAGCGCGACAACGCCGATGGCCAACAAGCGCATCATCTCCGTTCCTCCTTCAAGGGTCCTACGGAGCGTACGAACGGCACGACAGATTGGAACAGGATTTCGGGCGAAAGCTCGATCCTTTTCCTGCGCCGCCGTGTTCAATGCGGTGGATGGTGAGGGGGGAACTGGCAACCGACGTTCACGCGCCCTGCCGCGAACGGATCGCCGCCCTGCAGAAGCACATCCTGGATCTCGAGGCACGGATCCAGATCCTGAATTTGACGCTTTGGCGGTTCAGTCTGTTCTTCTCCGAAGTGGAGCACTTATTATTGGACAGGCCCTTAGCGTGTACTCGCTGTGGATTCATCGGCCGCGGCCCCCGGGGAGTGCCCGCGCGCCGTGGCACACCCCGGGTGCGGCCCCCAGTCCTTCCCCGCAGTCGCCCCATGGGAGTATAGCACCTTCCGCGCGCGCCGGAGTTCACATTTTCACTGGCCCAGCTGCGCCCGCGCCTCCCGAAGGATCGCCTCCGCCTCGGGCAATCCCCGAGGCGCCCGCCGCATCGCCTCCTCCGCCGCCGCGGCCGCCTCGCGCCACAAGTGCGTCTGACGATAGATCCGCGCCTGGCCCAGCGGCGGTCCGGGATCGCCCGGAAAATCGCCGGCCGCCCGCGACAGCAACCCGAGCGCCTCCGGAATGCGCCCCACCTTCATGAGCGCCTCCGCCAACTCCAGCCGCAACCCCACCTCGGGAGGCGACTCCGCCATCGCCTTCGTGAACAACGCGACGGCCCGATTGGGCTCGCCCAACTTCACGTAACACCGCGCGGCCCCCGCGTGATCGCGCACCCGCAGATACAGCGGCAACGCCTCCGGCACCCGCCCCGCCTCCAGATAGCACCCGGCCGCGAATACCGCCATCCGCGGATCATCGCGAACCTCCGGCCTCAGCTCGAACGCCCGCTCCATCTCCAACGCCGCCGACATCGGCTCGCCGTGCCGCTCGTGCCACCGCGCCAGGTTGTACCGCTGCGCAAAGAAGCTCGTGTCGCCCACCCCATAGATCGACGCCGGGAGATTGGCCTGCACCAGCGCCGCCGCCGCGATCGCCGCCGCGGTCTTCGGGACCCGCTTCATCCCCCATCGCAGCGTCTCCGCCCCGCGCACGATCCCGTATCCCGCGAAGAAGAACAGCAGCGGAATCCCCGGCAGGCGGTATCGATCCACCACGAAGAAGAACGCCACCGGCACGAGCGCCCCCGCCAGCAGCACATACCCCAGCACGTGCTTGCGCCGCTCGATCCATGAAAAGTAGAGCCCCGCCGCCGCCAACGGCCACAGCACCAACCCGAACGTCATCCACGGCAACGCCAGCGCCCATGAGAATCGCCGCATGAACGAGACGTTGAAATCGTCGGGCACTTCCCAATCGTTGAACAACAGCATCACGCGCCGGAACGTCGCCAGCAGGAAGTGCCACGGCTGCGATCGGATGCTCTCCAGCGCCTCGCCCCGCCAATACGCCGACACCTGCCCGGCCGAAAGCCTCACGGCCCCGCGCCGCCGCTCCGCTTCCCGACGAAACTCCCGCTCCTCGAACTCGGGCGATCCCGCGGTCATGAACGACGGCGCCCGGTAGCGGCCCGTCCAGTTCTCCGGGTTGTTTCCGATGTACAGATTCGGCCCGAGCTGCGCGGTCGTCAGGATGAACTCCTTCGTGACGATCGCGTTGCGGATCGTGCACGGGGCGATGGCCAGCGCCGCGCCCGCCAGCACGAGCCCCGCGCCCCGGCGCTGCCGCATCCACCAGAACGACCCCGCCAGGAGCGGCGCCAGCAGCAGCAAATTGCCCCGCACCAGCGCCGCCAGCCCGACGCTCAGCCCCGTCAGCAGCCACCACCCCCAGCGGTCGCGCTGAACCGCCAGCACGCCCGCCAACAGCGCCGCCTCGATGAAGAAGGGCCCCAGGAAGTCCTTAAGAAGCACGACGTCGTAGAACGCGGTCGTGCGGTAGAGTGCGGCCACCGCCAACGTGGCGACCGCGGCCGCGTAGCCCGCGATGCGCCGCGCCGCCTCGAACAGGAAAGCCAGACCGAGCACCCCGATCAAAACCTGGAGGATCTTCACCGCCAAGAGGTGCCGGCCGAAGATCGCATTGAAGATCCCCAGTCCGTACGGATAAAGCGGATCCTGATAGAACGCGCGATCGCCCCAGAACGAACGCGTGGCGATCTCCTGGCCCCACGCGTCGGCCACGGCGCCGTCGAGGATCGGCTCCGCGACGAACGGCTTGCCCTCCAGCGTGAACAGAAAGGCCAGCCGAACCGTCAACGCCAGCAAGAGCAGCGCCGCCACCGGCGTCACCTTCCTCACCCTACGGCGCAGGGCGTCGTCCACGGCGCCCATCTTAGCAAAAGGGGCAGGGTAACGGTCGCGACTGTCTTGTCGAACATGGGAGCATCTTCTCAGGGTCCTCGGCGTCCTCTGATGTCGGTTTCTCCTTTGCGCGCTCCGCTCCCCTTTGCTTCCTCGCACAAGCCCAGATTGAACCGTGCCGAAAAAGGATTCGTCCTCGCGCAGACGTCCTGATATAGTCGGCCCTCCTCGGAGGGTGAGCGTTCACCCGTTCATCGGTTCGCACGTTCATTCGTTCCGGAAGCTGGACGCCGGAACGGGGTCTTCGAACGGGTGAACTCTCGAACGGCTGAACGGTCACCTCGGAGGTACTTATGCGTCGATTCGCGCTCGTCGCCCTCGCGGCCCTGGTCCCGATCGGTTGCCGCGGCGGTACGGATGATGCCCCGCTCGGCAACGTCACGTATCGCGCCACCACGTGGTACAGCTTCAAGCCCGGCAGCTCCACGATCTTCGCGCAACCGCAGGTGCTCATGACCAGCGTCGATCTCGCCGCCTACCAGAACCAAACGGGCATCACCCAATCGGCCGGACAAGGCTTCATCTACGGTCACGTGCGCGACGCCGCCTCCGGTAGCGCCATCGCCGACGTCATCCTCGCCGCCGTCAACGACGCGGGGCTCTCGGCCGGAACGCCCATCTACCGCAGCACGAGCGGCGCATTCGTGACGACCCTCGGCGCGACGACGTCCAGCGGAGACTTCATCATCTTCAACGTCGCCCCCGGGCGCGTGAACCTCCGCTGCGTGACGGGCGCGGCCGGCAACATGATCGTCAAGAGCGTCGCCGACGAGACGACGCTGGTAACCGTGCGCGCCGTCCCGACCGGCACGCCGGGAGCGCCCGCGCCTACCGCCGGCTGCTCCGGCACGACGCGACGGCTGAAGAACGCGCCCGATCTGCCCGAGGGTTCCGTGGTGATCACGGGAATGGCGACCGGAAGTCCCTTCCCCATGGCCTCCGACGCGGGCGGCCCCTTCAACAGCGGCAGCCTCGCCACCCAGCAGACGTACTTCCTCAAGCTTTCCAAGACCGGCTTCATCGACACCTACAATCATTATTCCCACACGGGCCCGACGGCCGCCGGCGACCTCCTCATCGTCCACCCGACCGACCGCGACAGCACCGATTTCAAACCGTTCACCGACACGCTGACCGCCGGCACGGCCGTCGTCCGCGGCCAAGTGACGCCCGCTTCCGGAACGCTCGAGACGTACACGATCACCTGCACCCGGCTGGATGGAGCGCCCACGGGCGACGTTTGGTACGGCGACGCGAACGGCCGGCCGGTGAGCCAAAGTTCCACCAGCTCCAGCGGCGTCTTCTACATCTATAATTGCGACCCCGGCACGCTCTTCATACGCGCCTCGAAGGCGGGCTTCGGCGGCAGCGTCTACGTGGACACGTTCGCCGACTCGATCACGCTGATCCAGGGCCAGCTCTCGCCCGTCGCGAACGCCCCCGGATCAGATTCAATCACGGTCAGCGGGACGCTGATCGCGCTGACGGCGGTGAGCGCCATCCCCGGAGCCACGATCGACCGGCTGGGCCAGGGAGCGGTTCCCACGAACAACTCGGGCGCCTACAGCATGACGAACGTGCCGTCGAACCATCAATTCGTCATCCGCACGTCGCGGCCGTAACCGTTCACCCGTTCATCGGTTCGTCGCATCGGTCGTTCCGGAGGCTGGACGCCGGAACTGGATTACGGTGACGATGCGTGCGCTCAGTAGTCCCGCCGGGAGAAGACGAAACTCGCCAGCCCCAGCGTCGCGACGATGAGCGCGCCCGACGACAGGAGAATTCGAATCCACGCGACTTCCGGCAAACCCATTTCGCTGGTGATCTCCTCCACTCCGGGGCCCATGCTGCCGCAGATCATGAACCACTGATTCATGACGTTGATGTCGCTGGCCCGAGGCAAGAACCACGACAGGGCCTCCAGCGCCGTCGAAATGCTCGACGGCAATTGGAAAGGGCTCAACGGCTGCGTTCCCGTCTGTTTCACCCAGGTGACTCCGAAGCCCAGTCCCCAGGCGCCCACCGGCACGATCATCGAAGCAATCGTGCTGCGCGTCATGACGGCGGTGAGCGCGCCGATGGAGTAGAGCACCGCGAAGAACAGGATCAACGTGCCCAATGACGCCAAGTACCCCCAATTCCAGACGCCCGAACGCAGCGATAGAACCAGCCAACTCCCGCCGACGAGCACCCCTCCGCTGATGGCCCCGTAGATCAGCCCTCCCGCGTACTTGCTCAGCAGCAACGTCGTGCGCGAGATCGGCCTGGCCAGCAGGACGTCGATGCATCCCTTCTGAAGCATCGTGGGAATGAAGCTCGCCGTGAAGATCACGCCGAAGAGGATGCCGACCATGCCCGCGACGTACTGCGAGAGCACCAACTGCATCACGAGCATGAACTGGGCCACGCTCAGCTTCTGATCGGCGACGCCGAGCGGCCACGAGAAAGCCCCGAAAAAGAAGTGCGCCTGGTACATCCCCTCCAACCGCTCCGGGCTCGCGGCCCGAATCGCCACGTCGAAGACCCTCTTGTCTTCGGACGCTTCCCCGCGTTCGATCCGGGTCTTCATGATCACCCGTTCCCGGAACTTCCCGCGCAGGAACTTGATCTCGCCGGCCTCGTCCACCTCTCCCTCCGGCACGGGGTCGTCGCTGCCGGTGATCTTTCCTTGCTCCACCCCGCGCCAGAACCGAACCAAGTCGTGGAATTCCCGCAGGTTCGACACGGCGAGCTTGAATTCGTATCCGCCCTCGAAGTCCCCGCTCCCCTTGCGCACATCGCTCACCGTCCAAGTCACGCCCTCGAACGTGCGCCCCCCGGGCGGCCGCGTCCGCACGATCATGACTCGATCGAACTGCTCGACCATCCCCTGGATCGCCTCCCGTTCGTCCATCGGGCTGTACGAGATGCTGGCGCAGACGAGAACGAACAGCGCCCCCAGCGCGACGCTGACATAGAGCGACTTGCAGTCCAGCGTCTGAAGAATCGAATCCTTGAACAACGCGACGAGTTTCATGCGCCCTGCCCCGCGACACCCACTTCCTGGATGAAGACGTCCTCGAGACTCTGCCTCTTGCGCGTCATCCCCACCAGCGCCACGCGATTCGCCCGCAGATAATCCACGAGCGCGTTGAGCTTCTCCGCGTTCTCCACGTCCACCTCGACGCCGCCGGCGATGCGACGGACCCCGCGCACGCGACGGGCGATCTCCGGCATGAGCGCGTCGAACGCGCCCTCCAGCCGGAGCTCGTAGATGTCCTTCTCCACCGTCATCTCCGCCACCGTACCCTCGCGGCGCAGCTTGCCCAGCTCCAGGATCCCGACACGGTCCGAGATCAACTCCACCTCAGACAGCAGATGCGAGTTGAGGAAGATCGTCTTGCCCTGCGACTTCAGATGCACGAGCACGTCGCGGATCTGCTTGCGCCCCACCGGGTCCACCCCGTCCGTCGGCTCGTCGAGGAAGAGCACGTCCGGCTCATGGATCATCGCTTGGGCCAGCCCGAGACGCTGCTTCATGCCCTTGGAGTACGTCCGGATCTTGCGGCGCCCCGACTCTTCGATCCCGACGAGCCGGAGCATCTCCGGAATGCGACTGCGCCGCTCCGCTCCCGAGACCCCGGAGAGCGCCGCGTAATAGTCCAGCGCGCTCCACCCGGTGTGATAGTCCGGGAAACGATGATCCTCGGGCAAGTACCCGACCTTGCGGCGCGACTCCACGTGGCCCGCGGGCCGGCCCAGCAGGATCGCCTCGCCCGATGTCGCCCGCACGATCGACAAAAGGATCTTCACGATCGTCGTCTTGCCGGCGCCGTTCTTCCCCAGCAGCGAGTAGATCTCGCCCTTCTCCACGGTGATCGACACCCCCTGCAGCGCATGCACGTTGCGGTAGTGCTTCACCAGCGAGCGCAGCTCGATGACCGGCATAAGGGCGCGATGGTAACAAAAGGGCGGCCGGCGAGAAAGCCCCGCCGACCGCCCGAAGATCCTTACTGCGCCTTCCGGAAGATGTTGTCGTCGCAACACGGCGGCGGCCCCATCTTCATCATGTCGCGGATCTTCGCCGCCAACTGCCGGTCCTTCTCGGACACGTTCGAATCGTGCAACGCCGTCCAGACGAACTCCGCCGCCTTCAGCAGCTCCTTCTGCGTCGGCGCGCTGATCTTCAGCGCGTCGAGCCGCTTCTGATGCGCGGCGATGAACTCGTCATGCGTGAGCTGCTTGGCGCGCTTCGGCTCCAGCGCGAAGAGCTCCGGATGGGCCGATCGGTTCTTCTCCATGTTCCCGTGGACCGACACCACGACGGAGTTGAGTTCCTTCTGGGCGTTCTCACTCAAGCCCATCATCTTCCAGACCTCGGCATGCCGCGCGAGCAACGCGTCCGCCTTTTCGTCCTTGGGACGAGGCGCGGATCCACAGGCGGCCAGAAACAGACACAAAGATGCGATCGATGTGCGCATGGAATTCCTCCGCAATCAAGGCGAACGAGACGCAGGTCACGACAGAGGCGTCCGTTCAGACAGGAACCTTGAAGGGAGGTCGGGCCTCGGGAGCGGGAGTCAGCGAACCTTCGCGAAGCTCCGACCGGCATCCGATCGGAACCACTTCGGGCCGTTCAGGGACCTCCGCGGTGAGATCGCCCCCTCTGACGCTCGTCCCCGCGTGCAGATCCGCCGCGGCGGTCTGCGCCCGAAACATCGCGATGCACGCCATGTGGCGCGCCGCCTCCGATTCCCGTCCGCACACCTTGCAGACGCGCGCCGGCCGTCAGCATTCCCCGTCGAAGCGGACGTCCGTCGCTCGCGTGCGGCTCGCCGTCGCACTGAGGACGATCGCCGGGCCCCACGTTTGGGCGAGGACGCCCATCGCCAGCACGATCGGCAGGCCGCGCGATCTCATTTCCCTCTATTCTCTCTCCTCGATCGAGGTTCATTGCAAGCGAAATTGCCTGCCGATAGAATCGGGCCCACTTATGGTCAACTTCCTCGACCGACGCACCCTCAAGAAGATCCTGGACAAGGCCAACGCACTGCGCAAGCTGGACGGCGGTCCCGCGGAGCAACCCGTGTCGGTCTACCTGGCGCGCGGGCAGAAGCGTCCGAAGGGGAAAGCCCTGCATGCCCTTCAGACCCTCCATGCCGCCGCCGTGGACGCCTGCGGAGGCCGTGTCGCGCGCGACCTCCCGGACGGATTGACCGCCACCTTCCGCAGCCCTCTGGAGGCGGTGCGCGCCGCGCTGCACGCGCTGCATGCCGCCGATCTGGCGTCGGAATTCCTCGATGTGCCGCCTTGCCGGATCGCGATCGTGCACGGTCCCGCCGCCGTCGTCACCCACCCGTTCAGCGATGCCACCGGACCGGCCGTCGTGCGCGCCTCCAGGCTCGTCGGACGGGCCGACATCAACACGGTCGTCCTCGAGGAGTCGCTTGTCGCGCCGCTGCGCGCGGCCATCGAGGGACTCGCCGACATCGAGATCGGAACCGCGCGACGCGGCAAGATCCCGGCCTTGGGCACCGTCTCCACGCGCACGCTCAAACCGATCGGGATGAAGCGGGAACGCGAGGAGGAACTGCTGGCCGTCGACGCGCAGCTGCGGGCGCGACCCAGACGCTGACCCTTCCCCCGTTCACACGCTCAACCGTTCACTCGTTCATATGTTCGACTCTTCGCGCGTTCCGAACGGCTGAACGTCCGAACCGGTGAACCTATGAACGGGCAAAGGGGGGAACGAGTTTCTTGCCCCAACGCCCTGCGATTTGTATACCTGTGCCGTCCGTGATCGCACTCTCCTCTGGAAACGGGAGATGAAGTGATGGGCGACGGACCCCGTGGTCGAATACGTTGCCCGCTTATGCTGTTTGTCTTTCTCCCGTTCACGAGTGCCACGTTCGCGGACTTTCCTAGCACCTAGATCCCTTCGAGAGGCCGCCATGACTTGGCTGCGGTCCTTGTGGCAGTCGACCATCGGTAAGAAAGTCGTCATGGCCGTCACGGGCTTGATCCTGTTCGGGTTCGTGATCGGCCACCTGCTGGGCAATATGCAAGTCCTCCTGCCCGATGGCGCCCGGCGCATCAACCATTACAGCCGCTTCCTGCACGAAAACGCCGGCCTTCTGTGGGGGGCCCGCGCCACCCTCCTCATCGCGCTCATCCTGCATCTCATCACGTCCTTGCAACTGACGCTGCGCAACCGAAAGGCGCGCCCCGAACCGTACCGCGTCAAGCGCTGGCGCGAGGCGAGCTATGCCTCGCGCACCATGATGCTCAGCGGCCCCATCATCTTCTTCTACATCGTCTATCACCTGGCCCACTTGACGACCGGGCAGGCTCACCCGGATTTCAATCCCGACGACGTCTACCGCAATCTGGTGATCGGCTTCGGCGTGTGGTGGGCGTCGGGCGCGTACATCGTCGCCCAGATCCTGATCGCCATGCACATCTCGCACGGCGCGTGGAGCATGTTCCAATCGGTCGGCCTCAACCATCCGCTCTACACCCCGCCGCTGAAGATGCTCGCGCGCGTCCTCGCGATCGGCATCGCGGCAGGTTACATCTCGATTCCCGTCGCCGTCATGACAGGCCTCGTCACATGATGGAACTCAAAGCGAACATCCCCTCCGGCCCCATCGAGAAGAAGTGGGACAAAGCCCGCTTCGAGATGAAGCTCGTGCCTCCGGCCGGCCGCCGGCGGTACAGCATCATCGTCGTCGGGACCGGACTGGCGGGCGCCTCCGCCGCCGCCTCCCTCGGCGAACTGGGCTACACCATCAAGGCGTTCTGCTTCCAGGACAGCCCCCGCCGCGCCCACTCGATCGCCGCCCAGGGCGGCATCAACGCCGCGAAGAACTACTCCAACGACGGCGACAGCATCTGGCGCCTGTTCGTCGACACCATCAAGGGCGGCGACTTCCGCGCGCGCGAAGCCAACGTCTACCGGCTGGCGCAGATCAGCGTCGGCATCATCGATCAGTGCGTCGCCCAAGGCGTGCCGTTCGCCCGCGAATACGGCGGACTCCTGGCCAACCGCTCGTTCGGAGGCACCCAGGTCGCCCGCACGTTCTACGCCCGCGGACAAACGGGCCAGCAGCTCCTCCTCGGCGCCTACCAGGCCATGCTCCGCCAGGTCGGCCTCGGCCGGGTCACGCTGTTCCCGCGCACCGAGATGCTCGATCTCATCGTCATCAACGGACAGGCCCGCGGCATCGTCACGCGCAGCCTCGCCACGGGCAAGATCGAGGTGCACACGGCCGACGCGGTCGTGCTGGCGACCGGAGGGTACGCCAACGCCTTCTATCTCTCCACCAACGCGAAGGGCTGCAACGTCACCGCCATCTGGCGCGCGTACAAACGCGGCGCGGCGTTGGCCAATCCCTGCTTCACCCAGATCCACCCCACGTGCATTCCGGCGTCGGGAGAGCACCAGTCGAAGCTGACGCTGATGAGCGAATCGCTGCGCAACGACGGGCGCATCTGGGTGCCGCTCAAGAAAGGCGACACGCGATCTCCGGACCGGATCCCCGAGAGCGAACGCGACTATTATCTCGAGCGGATCTACCCGGCCTTCGGCAATCTCGTGCCGCGCGACATCGCCTCGCGCGCCGCGAAGGCGGTCTGTGACGAAGGCCGAGGAGTCGGCTCCCGCGGGCTCGGCGTCTATCTCGATTTCAGCGACGCGATCCGTCGCCTCGGCGAGGGCACCATTCGCGACAAGTACGGCAATCTCTTCGACATGTACGATCGCATCACGGGGGAGAACCCGTACAAGATCCCGATGCGCATCTACCCCGCGCCCCATTACGCGATGGGCGGCACGTGGGTCGACTACAACCTCATGAGCACCGTTCCGGGGCTCTTCGTCCTGGGAGAGGCCAACTTCTCCGACCACGGCGCCAACCGGCTGGGCGCCAGCGCGCTCATGCAGGGGCTGGCGGACGGCTACTTCGTCATCCCCTACTCGATCGCGAACTACTTCGGGCAAGCCAAACTCGACCAGGTGGACGAAGATCACGCCGAGTGCCGGCGCGTGGCCACGGAGGCGCAGGATCGCGTCCGACGCATCCTGGCGGCGCGGGGGAAACGCTCACCGGACTCGATCCATCGCGAGCTGGGCAAGCTCATGTGGGACAAGGCGGGCATGTCGCGCAACGAGTCGGGACTGAAGGAAGCGCTCGCGAAGATCCCCCTGCTGCGCGAGGAATTCTGGAAGAACGTCTGCGTGCCCGGCGCGGGCGAGGATTTCAACCAGACGCTCGAGCACGCGGGCCGCCTGGCCGATTTCCTCGAATTCGCGGAGCTGCTGTGCCTGGACGCCCTGGAGCGTCGTGAGTCGTGCGGCGGGCACTTCCGCGAGGAGTACCGCACCGCCGACGGCGAGGCGCTGCGCAACGACGAGGAGTTCTGCCACGCCGCGGTGTGGGAGCATGCGGGCCCCGATCGGAAGCCGATCCGGCACGTCGAGCCGCTCACGTTCGAGAACGTCCACCTGGTCAAGAGAAGCTACAAGTAGCGAGATATGAACTTCACGCTGCGCATCTGGCGTCAAAAGGGACCCGCGAGTCCAGGGGACCTCGTCACGTATCCCATGAAGGACGTGAGTCCGGACATGTCGCTGCTCGAGATGCTCGACGGGCTCAACGAGCGGCTCATCGCCGAAGGGCAGGAGCCGATCGCGTTCGAGAGCGACTGCCGCGAAGGGATCTGCGGCGTGTGCGGCCTGACCATCAACGGCATCCCGCACGGCCGGCGCCGCTCGACCACCACATGCCAGCTTCACATGAGGATGTTCGAGGACGGCGAGGAGATCACGATCGAGCCGTTCCGCGCGGGGTGCTTTCCCGTCGTCAAGGATCTCGTGGTCGACCGCCGCGCGTTCGACCGCATCATCGCGTCGGGCGGGTTCATCAGCGCCTCGACGGGCTCCGCGCCCGAAGCCAACTCGCTTCCCGTCTCCAAGAAGATGTCCGATCGCGCGATGGACGCGGCGCAGTGCATCGGGTGCGGGGCGTGCGTCGCCTCGTGCCCGAACGGATCGGCGATGCTCTTCGTGGGCGCGAAGATCAGCCATCTGGGGCTGCTCCCGCAAGGCCAGCCGGAGCGCTACGACCGCGCGAGGAAGATGGTCGCCCAGATGGATCGCGAGGGCTTTGGCGCGTGCACCAACACGGGCGAATGCGAGGCGGTGTGTCCCAAGGACATCTCCCTCGAGTTCATCGCCCGGATGTTCCGGGATTATCTGCGGTCGGTCTTCGTGGAGCGGCCGGAGAGCGGGGCGGGCGGGGGGCCGTGACCGGGCTACTGCGTTTTAACGTATCTGCCGATCTGTTCGTCCCAACGCATCTTCCGCCCGACGGCTTGATACCAGCAGTCGAACGACTCACGCGTATCGAACGTCACTCCCGTGATCGCCTCCAATCGCTCTCGGGCTCCCGCTCGCCAATCCGGATTTCCGGATTCAACGAGGGCGCCGAGGAACGATAGATCGTGATCCAAGGCTCGCTGCGCTGCAAAGCGAATGGCGTCGATGTCCTCGACGGAGCTCAGCACTTCGCGCACCCGCGATTGTACCTCCGGGTCGCGACTGATCCTCTCCTCGATGCGCGGGAAATATCGCGCGAGTGCTACGTTTTCCGTCAGCAGCTTCTTCAGCGCCATCACCGCGCTTTCACGGGCACCCACGTCCTTGGCGTCCAGAGCTTCGATCCCCTGCATCAACCTCGCCACCAGTTTCTCTTCGGGGAATTGATCCCACAGGAGCGCCACCTCGATCGCCGCGGGATCGACGAAGGCCGGCTCCACATGCACAGGAAACGACTTGAGCGCCCCCACGAACTCTCCGAACTCCGAGACATGCTTGTGCAGCGCTTCATCGAACGACTTCCAGCTACGCGCCACACATTCGGTGCCGCGGATGATGATGAGGTGTCCCTCCGCGATCGTGCGGGTCAACAAGGCGCTCCACAACTTCACCGGATTCTGGATCCACGCGATGGTTCGGCCGAAAGGTCCCAATTCAACAGACAACTGGCTTCCATCGCTCCTCCTCATGGAGAAATGGGTGATTCGCGCCCCCTCGAGTTTGAGCGTAAACTCCTGGCCGCTCTCGTCGCCCCGGCTCGTCTCGGCCCCTCCGTCCCACAAGAGCGCGTAGCGATATCCTTGCTCGGAAGCCGCGCCAGCCATCGCCTCGCGCGCCTCCCGATCCACGACGCAACCCGCGCGAATCAGCTGCGGCCCGGACACATCCACGCTCACCGTCTTCCTGAGGAGCGAATCGAGCGCGACCGGCTTCTCCTCTTTCTTCTTCGTAAAGGCCAAGGGATCGGCGACCGGTAACTGTTGCAGGAGCGCGCGGTACGCCTGCCGAGCTTCCTCCGTAACTTCTTGATCATAATCGAACAGCGGCGCGAGTTTACCCTGGGTCGCCAGTCGAGGCCAACCTTCCGCCCAGAAGAGCGAGCCGTCCGGCATCTCGTCCTTGTCCCAGGGCAAGCCCCAACAGACCTTCCATCCGCGCCGAATTGCCTCGCGAAGTTTTTCGTCGCTCTTCACCGTCTCATCCAAGGCTTCCAGCACGCGAGGACCGTCGAGGAGAAGCTCGGCGCCCCTATCCCCGTCCCTCTTCCAAGCCGTAAGGTTGCCGATTTCACCCGGCAAGCGAATCCTTATTCTACAGCGGAAGTCCTCCAGGAACACCTTGCTCACACGGCGCACTTGCTGATAATGATAGCGCGCTTGGCGCATCTCCTTCTTGAGATCATCCTCCGTGAGCTCTTTGGGCGTTTCATCCGACTTGCGAGCCTCAATGAGGAGGTTCCCTTCCTTGTCCCTCGACAGGGCGAATGCCGACCACCCTTCATTCAGATTCATGTGGTGCAGCCTGAGTTTTGAGAAGTCTCTGAAGTAAGCCGTGCCCTTGAACTCGTATCGCCCGTCATCCAGCAGACGCCAGGAAACGTCTTTCCAGCAGTCCACGCCCTCGGACTCGACCAATTCATTACGAGTCATGAGTCCCAGAGCCTCGTCCACGTTTACAACCTCTATAAACAGCAACTTCGCATCAAACGCCCCTATCCATCGCACAACGACATTGCCTGTGCCGTCCGGATTAATCGTGAACGTCTCCTCCGAGTCGATGCACCCGAGCAGAAGAGACACCGTCACCATCATGGCCAAACCCAACTTCATGACAACGGCCCTCCATTAACCCCAAAACTAGGCTACCCTTCCTTCGCCTCCGGACAAATCCTCCGGAAGTTGCACCCGCGACACGCCCTCGGATCCGTCGTCGCCGGAAACCGCTCCTCCCGCGCGATGTTCCGCTCGCGATCGTCCAGCGGCTCCCGCATGGCCGCCGCGCTGGCGCGGATCTCCACCTTCACCTGCGCCAGCCTCTCCTCCGTCATCTGGCTCTCCAGCGCCCGCCCCGTCGCCAAATTGTACTCCGTCGTCGTCACGTCCCCGATCGCCCGCACCCAGCGCTTCTCGACGGCGTAGGCGGAGTAGCACGCCAGCTGCACCGGATCGGCCTCCCGATCCGCGCGTCCGGTCTTCCAATCGATGATCTCCACCGTCTCCGGCCCGCTGCGGAACGCCGCGTCCGGCTTGACGAAGACCTTGATGTCGTCCAGGAAGAACGAGCTCAGCTCCTCGATCGGCAACCACGACCCGCGCGGCAGCTTGGGAAGAAACGCATGGTAGGGCGATCGATAGAAATTGCCGACGCACGCCTTCATGTGATCGGCGGCCTCGCGCCATTCGGCGTCCGAGATCGGCGAATCGTATTCGTGCTCGAACAGACCGCACGCCTTCTTGGGACGCTTGCGATACTGCCGCTCGCGCGACTCGCGGAAATCCCGCCGCATCTTCTCGAGCCCGCGCCGCGCGGCCTCTTCCTCGGAGATCGTCTCGCCGAAGCGCGCGCCGGTCAGCACTTGCTCGACGATGCCGTGCACGACGTCGCCGACCCACATCCATCGCGTCTGCAGGCGCTTCAAGATATACGCCTCACGCACGCGGGGCGCGGCGGACTCGTCCCAGCCACCCCACGATCCATAATAGTGGAACCAATAGCGCCGCGAGCAATCCTCGAACATCTTGGCGCGCGACCGGGACCAGCTGAATTCGTTCCGGAGCTCCGCCATGCTCGCGATCATACGCCGTGAAGCGTCCCAACGGAAAGAATCCAAAGCATTCCCCGAGGCGTGGACTATAATAGTTAGCGATGGATCCCAAAGCCCTTGAACGCCTCAAGAGGCGCATCGACGCGCCGGAATGGATGTACGCCCTGGCGCTGGAGGCGTGCCACGACTCCATCCGCGGCGCGGCGGGCATGATCAGCTGGTTCCGCAGCCGCAGCGTGAAGGACGAGGAGATGGCCCGTCTCGACCTCAACCTCTGGAAAGACGAGTGGGAGTCCGGCCGGGTCGGCGCGCAACGAGCCGTGGCGGAAGGCAAGCTGTGGGAAGAGACCGGCGCAATCGTGAGCGTGCGCATCGCGACGTGCCCCCGCTGCATGACGCGCCAGGAATACAACTGGGCCGCGGACAGCCTCAAGTGCCCGCGCTGCGGCGGAGTCGTTGCGGACATGCACGCCAACCAAGGCTACGCCAATCCCGGATACGTGGCGGGGTGGAACAGCGCGATGGAAGAACACCTGCGCGCCACGATCAATCCGAACTTCCGGTGGGATTCAGTGCGAGACGTGTAGCCGCACCACAAGGCTTCCCCCGAGCCTGTCCAGGGGCTCCGCTCGCTCACCTCAAATCCGTGAAATCCGCTGGAATCCGCTAAATCCGCGGTCCCGCCAACCGCAGCCAGATCTCCAGTCCGATCGGCAGCGCCCGCTCGTCGAAATCAAACCGCGCGCTATGGTGCGGGTGATTCAGCCCCTTCGCCGGATTCGCCGACCCCAGCATCCAGAAGCACCCGGGAACCTCCTTGAGCACGTACGACATGTCCTCCGCACCCATGGTGACGTCCTGCTCGACAACGTTCCTCTCCCCCACCGCTTCCGCGGCCGCCGCCCGCATCAGCGCCGTCGCCCTCGCATCGTTCACCGTCGGCGGGTACCCGTCGTCGTACTCGACGACCGCGCGCGCGCCGAACGACGCCGCCACGCCCGCGGCGATCTTGTGCACCTCGCGCCTCACCCGCAGGCGCACCTTCTCCTCGAGCGCCCGCACCGTGCCCACCAGCACGGCGCTGTCCGGGATGATGTTGAACCGATTCCCCCCTTGAATCTGCCCCACCGTCACGACCGCCGACTTGATGGGATCCACCTTCCGGCTCACGATCGTCTGCAGCGCGACCACCACGTGCGACGCGATCACGACCGGATCGATCGTCTGATGCGGCGCCGCGCCGTGCCCCCCGCGACCCTGAATCGTCACCTTCCATTCATCCGCACCCGCCATCACCGGCCCGGGACGCACGCCCACCCGGCCGACTTTCAGGTCGTTCCACATATGAAGCGCGAACGCCATGTCGACCCTCGGTCTTTCCAGAAGACCCGCCTCGATCATCGGCTTGGCGCCTCCCGGCCCCTCCTCCGCCGGCTGGAACATGAACTTCACGTTTCCCGCCAACATCGAACGGCGCTTCGCCAGGATCTTCGCGGCCATCAGACCGATGGCCACATGCCCGTCATGCCCTCAGGCGTGCATCATGCCCGGAACCCGCGAGCGATACGGAACGCGGTTCTCCTCCAGCACCGGCAGCGCGTCGATGTCCGCCCGCACGAGCAGGGTCGGCCCCGGCTTCGCGCCGCGAACGAGACCGACGAGACCCGTGCCGCACAGACGCTTCGTCTCGACCCCGAAACCTCTGAGGCTCCGTTCGATGAGCGCGGAGGTACGCTCCTCCTTGAAACCGGGCTCGGGATACCGGTGGATCAACCGCCGCAACGCGACGAGTTCCGCCGCGTGCGATCTCGCTTCCGAAGCAACATCCCATTCGCGTGTCGTCATGCCGCGGCAGTCTACGCGCCCCGAGCGCACGCGTCAATTCGCGCGTTGACACTCCACGAACGGCGCGCCTATAATCCCTCGCAATAGAAGAGACGGAGCCGCGCATGTCGGGACATTCACACTGGGCGACCATCAAGCACAAGAAGGGAGCGGCCGACGCCAAGAAGGGCAAGGCTTTCTCCAAGGTGTCGCGGCTCATCATCATGGCCGCGCGCCAAGGCGGCGGCGATCCCGCCAACAACATCAAGCTGCTGTACGCCATCGAATCGGCGCGCGCCGTGAACATGCCGCGCGACACGATCGATCGCGCCATCAAGCGCGGAACCGGCGAACTCGAAGGCGTCATGTTCGAGGAAGTCGCTTACGAAGGATACGGACCCGGCGGCGTCGCCGTCATGGTCGACGCGCTCACCGACAACCGCAACCGATCGGCGCACGAGATCCGGAAGATCTTCGAGACGCACGCGGGCAACCTCGGCACCGCCGGGTGCGTGGCCTTCATGTTCGAGCGCAAAGGCGTGATGAACATCCCCATCGCCGGCATCAATGAAGACGAGCTCATGGGCGACGTCCTCGACGCGGGCGCCGACAACATGGAGAAGAGCGGCGACTACTTCGAGATCACCTGCGCCCCGACGGATTTCGCGAAAGTCAAAGACGCGCTCGCCAAGAAATACAAGGTCGAGTCCGCGGAGATCGCGATGATGCCCAAGAACCGCGTCGAAGTGGACGAAGACACCGGACGCAAGCTCATCTCCCTGCTGGACGCTCTCGAGGACAACGACGACGTCCAGAAGGTCCACTCCAACTTCGAACTGCCCGAAACGCTCCTCAAATAGCCCCGGCCCATGCGCACCATCGCCATAACGCTGGGCGATCCCGCCGGCATCGGCCCGGAAGTCGTCGCCCGCGCCCTGGCCGGAGACGCGCGTCTTCCCGACGCGAAGGTCCTCGTCATCGGCAGCGAGAAGGTGCTCCGGACCGCCGCCGAACGATCGGGGCTGCGCCTCGAGATCCGCCGCGTCTCGGCGGTCGAGCAATGCGAGGAACACGCCGTGAATCTCTGGTCCGTCGCCGAGGACATGACCCCCGCGCCCGGACATCCGTCTCCCGAGACGGGACGTGCCGCGCTCGCGGCCATCGACCTGGCGATGGATCTGGCGATGTCGCGCAAGGTCGACGCCGTCGCCACCGCGCCCGTCTCCAAACGCCACATCGCCGAGACCGGCGTGCCGTTCATCGGCCACACGGAATACCTCGCGGCCCGCGCGCACGTGAAGCATCCCGTCATGTTCTTCACGTCGCGGAAGCTGCGCGTCTCCCTCGTCACCACACATCTCGCCGTGCGCAAGATCGCCATGGCGCTGACCGCGGATCGGATCGTCTCGACCCTCGAGATCACCGGCGAAGGCCTGCGGCGCTATTTCGGCGTCCTGGAGCCTCGCCTCGCGGTCAGCGGTCTCAATCCTCACGCGGGCGAGGGCGGACAATTCGGCCGCGAGGAAATCGACGTCATCGCCCCCGCGATCGAAACGGCCAAGTCCCGCGGCTTGCGCGTCGCCGGCCCGCTTCCAGGAGACACGATCTTCCGGCGCGTGCTCGACGGCGCCTTCGACGCCGCCGTCTGCATGTATCACGACCAGGCGCTCGGCCCCGTCAAGACGCTCGACCGGGCGGCCACGAACGTGACGCTCGGCCTGCCCTACATCCGCACGTCCGTCGACCACGGGACCGCGTTCGACATCGCCGGCACCGGCAAGGCCGATCCCGCCCCCATGGCCGGGGCGATCCGCGTCGCCTGCGAGATGACGCGGGCGACGGCCGCGCTCCTTTGAACCGCTGAACGGTCGAACGATCGAACCTTTGAACGGCACCGCCGACTCGCCCTATAATCACCCCGTCGGGGCGGGTCGACAGGAGGGGACACGATGGCCAAACAGATCAAGTGTCCGCGGTGCCGGTTCTCCTTGGACGCCGGAACGCTCGAGAAAGGCGCGATCATCCCGTGCCCCCAATGCGGCGTCTCGATGCGCGTCCCGACGGGCGAAACGGAACGCGTGCCGGTCAAGGCGGCCGCGGTCCCCGAAGGCAAGCCCGACCCGATGCGCCACGCAACCCCTATCTTCCACAAGATGGCCACGGCCAAACCGACCAGCCGCGGCGGCCACAGCACGGCACGCCGCGCCCGACGGCGCTCCAACACGACGCCCCTGGTCATCGTCATGGTCGCCGGGGCCGTGACGATCTTCGGCGTGATGATCTTCCTGATCTCCGACTTCTCCCAATCCCCGAAGAACGATCGGAAGACCGAGCCGGCGACCTCGGGCCGATCGGCGCGCGTAACCGCGCCTCCTCCCGAACCCGAGACGCCCGAGGAACCCGCAAAGCCCGCCGACAAGAAACCCCCTTCCCTTCGGAAGACGGAGGCCGGCACCTACGAAGCGCCCGCTCAGTGGGAGCCCGGCGCGACTCGACTCGTCGATCCCGAAGCCAAGCCGATCGCCGTCGAACCCGCCGTCGCCAAGGAAGCCGAAGACCTCCTTCGCAAGCGCGACCATCGAGCCATCGTCGCCAAGGCCGAACGCTACCTGGCACCGGTCATCAATCTCCTCGCCGGCGACGACGAGACGCTCGCGCGCTCCGCGTTCGACGCGATGCACCTGTTCTGCGAGGAGAAGGAGCTCCGCAACGAGGAAACGCAACGCAATCCGGTGAACTTGGCCCTGGTCAATTCCGCGCGCTACCGCGCCTCGGAGTTCGAGTTCTGGTCGTTCATCTGGTATCCGAAGAATCGCGACAAGCTGGGCCCCCTCAAAGTGGTCCACGCCCCCATCGATCCGAAGAACGTCGATTGGGAGAGATTGATGCAGGATCTGCGCCCCGGGGGCGGGTACGACGAACCGACCCGGCCGGAAGGCCAGGCCATGGAGATGCTCAAGCGGATGGGTCGCGACGCCTATCCGAAGCTGGTCGAGTACATCATGCACGAGGACCTCGGAATCAGTCGCGCCGCGACGGCCGCCCTCCAACATCTCACGGGCCATTCCACGCCGATGCCGCGCGAAGACAACCGCGCCACCGTCAGGACCCTGTGGCAGGAATGGCTCAGCAAGAACTGATCACCGTCGTCGCGGCACCGACCGCCTTCAAGGAAACGCTCACCCCAGCGAAAGCCGCCCGGGCCATCGCCGCGGCCCTTCGGCCTCACCGCGTCATCATCATCCCCGTCGCCGACGGCGGCGACGGCACGCTCGATTGCCTCCACGCCGCCCTGGGAGGGCGCATGCTTCGCCGCCGCGTCACGGGTCCCCTCGGCCAACCCGTGTGGGCGCGTCTCCTCCTCGCCGGACGCACCGCCGTCATCGAGATGGCCGACGCCTGCGGCCTGCGCCTCGTCCCTCCCCAGAAGCGCGATCCGCTGCGCGCCTCGACGCGCGGGACCGGCGAGTTGATCCTCGCGGCACGCCGCGCGGGCGCCCGACGGATCCTCGTGGGCGCGGGCGGCAGCGCCACCGTCGACGCCGGCCGCGGCGCCCTCGACGTGCTCGACCACGCGCGCGACGTCACGGTGCTGTGCGACGTCCAGACGCGGCTGCTCGACGCGCCGAGGATCTTCGGACCCCAAAAGGGCGCGACGCCCGAGATGATGCCCGAGCTCGACGCGCGCATGCGAACGCTGCCCCGTCGGGTGTGGCGGATGGCGGGGGCCGGAGCCGCCGGGGGACTGGCGGGCGGGCTGGCGTCCATCGGCGCCCGACTCGTCCCAGGCGCGCCCGCCATCCTGCGCCTCGTCCGCTTCCGGCCGCGCGCCCGCGGGGCGGACCTCGTCATCACCGGCGAAGGCTGTCTTGACGAGACCTCGCTGGCGGGCAAGATCGTCGGCGAGGTGCTGCGCGTCTCGCCCGCGCCCGTGGCGATCGTCTGCGGACGCCGCATGATCGACCCGGGCGTGCCCGTCGAGGAGATGATCGCGCACCATCCGGATCCGATGCGTCACCCCGTCGCCGCGCTCAAACGCGCCGTTCGCGCGCTGGCGACTCAAGTGTTGCCCGCCCCACGCCGATAAACGTGCGGGGCCACAAGGTATTGAGATGGATCCCGCCGGAACGCGCGCCGTTCCGCGGGACGGAGCGGATCGATGAAACTGCTCGACGCAGCCATGCTGTCGCTGGCGGTCGGTCTCAGCGCGTTTACGCTGTACCTCTTCACCGCCGACTATCCCAAGGAGTTCATGACGCCGCCCGCGACCGCTGGACGGTCGCCGGCCCTGGCTTCTGCGGCCAAGTTCAACGCCGGCCCTGTTCCTTGGGCGCGGCCGGAGAGGGCGTCGTCACCTTCTCGAACTCGCGCACCAGCGCGCTGATCGCCTCGATCTCGACGGCGACCGCCCCCAGACGCTTCTGCCGCTGTTCCGCCGTCAAAGCCGGTTGCTTTCGCCCCTCGCGCAAGACCCCCTCGTACTCCGTCAGCACCTTGAGCCGCTCGCGGATCAGCGCGCGCATCTCGCCCAGGTCGACATCCAGGCGTTTCATCTCCCGCTCCTTGCGCAGCTTGTCCGGCTCCTCCCGCACGGGCCAACGCGCGATCACGTACTCCCGCACATATTGCACGTACGCCAGGAAGGCCATCAGGTGCTGCCGGCCCGAGTCGCCGTCGCGCTTGTCCCAATCCGAACGCAGGAACAACGCCAATCCCAGGTACCGGTGCGCGTGATGCGTCTTGCATTGCCGGACATGCTCGGCGGTCCCGAGCCCGCCGGCGTCGTCCTTCAGCACGATCTCGAACTGACGGATCGCTTCATCCAGCTCGCGGTGCCGCTGCTGAAGGCCCGCCTTCCATCGCTTCTCCTGTTCGGTTCCCCGGTATTCCTCGGGAATCTCCTCTGACGCCGGATAAGGCAGGTTGCGTATCGACGTGGCGCGCTTGTAGAGGAAGAGCGCAAAATTGGCGCTGGTCGCGGAATCGTCGCGCATCCGGAAACAACGGGCGAATGAACGGTTGGCCAAGTCCGCGTGCCTGTCCGCATCCCGCAGCACGCGCAGTCCGAGGTCGCGCTTGTTCACGACCAGCGCGTCCTCCGCCTGGCCGTAGAGAACGTGGCTTTGCTCCGCGGCCGCGCATGCCAACCCCAGGAGCGCCGGGTAGTATTCGGGCTCTTCCTCGAGGGCCAGCGTGTAGTTCTTCATCGACTCGGTGAAGCGACCGTTGTCGAACCAGTGCTTGCCGAGCATCATGTTGTGCTTGAAGACCTCGCTCTCCGTCGCGCAGGCGGCGAGCAACGCCAACCCGCACACGGCCGACCCCATCCTATACATTCGCCAAACTCCTCCTGATGAGCTCCTCCACGGGCGCTTCCGGCGGCAGATCCTTCTGCGCCCGGCGCACGGCCTCGTCGGCCTCGGCGCGATCATAGCCCAGCGCCACCAGCGCTTGCACGGCATCCTTCATCAAGGACGTGCCTTCCGGACCCTTCCCTGCCGCTCCGGCCTCGGGAAGTTTCCCCTTGAGCTCCACGATCAGGCGATTGGCCAGCTTGTCGCCGATGCCCTTCACCCGCTTGAGGAACACCGCGTTGCCTTCGTCGATGGCGCGCGACAGCTCCTCCACGCCCACTCCGGAGAGGATCGCCACGGCCTTGGACGGCCCCAGACCGCTGACGTGGTTGATCAAGCGCAGGAAGGTCTCGCGCTCGCGCTCCGTGGCGAAGCCGTACAGCTTGTGTTCGTCTTCCGCCACTTTCAGGTAGGCATACACCTTGACGGTCCCTTGTCGCGGCAGTTTCTCGTATGTCGACAACGGGATCTCGAGGCGGTAACCCACCCCGCCGGCATCGATCACGACGTGGTCGGGCTTCTTCTCGATGACCTGTCCGGTGATGTAGTCATACATGGGGCGGGCATTATACGAGAAATCTCAAATGCCGCCCCCCCAATCCCGAGAAAATCCTGGCATGGTTCAAATGAAGGTAACAGTTGTGGCCGGCATATCGATCACTCGAGGACGCAGAGAAAACCTAACCGCAGAACGCAGAGGCGGCAGAGAGGCGATTTCTCTCGTTCTCTCACTGCACTACTAACGATCCAGATTTCGCCATGGCGCGAAGATGTTTCACGTGTACCTGTAATGCCTTGGCCCTCAAGGCGCTCGGTGTCGCAGTCTGAAATCAACAATGAACAATCGCGCGGCGGCTCGCCGCAACAACCCGTTCGGTTGCGGCATTCGCCGCGCTGCGGCTTGCCATGGCGCGAAGATTCTTCCGGGCGTTTGCGCAATACACTCGGTCTCAGGCCGTTGCGGAGATATCAACCGAAAAACAACCGACCAACCGCAGGGGCCGCTGAAACCGGGAAGGAGGACGCAGAGTTTTATTCTCAAGAAGGGAATCTCGGCGTCCTCTGCCCGGGCTCTGCGTTCTCAGCGGTTGGTCTTTCCCAGCCGAGTGGGAATTCATGCCGAACCCATCGCCCCTTGTCGGGTTGCGGCACCGCCGCGCTGCGTCCTCGCACAACCCCAGATTGAACCGTGCCGGGAATCGGACTACAGCACCGCCGCGCGCCTCATCGAGGCCTTCGCGAAGCCCATCACGGCGTGGTCGGCCTGCAAACTCCGTCCCAACTGCCGCGCGTTCTCCGCCCGGCGCATGCGCGCGCGATCGTCCATCAACATGGAGGAAATCGCCAACACCAGATTCTCCATGTCCCGCGAGCGGCGACCCGTGATCTCCGCGGCGCAGCCGATGTTGTTCCCCTGCACGAAGAGCCGCGGGTCCGGCAGATCGCTCGCCGCCACGATCGCGCGCCCGACGCTCAGGAACGGCCAGACTTCATCAATCGAGAACGAGTGCGGCAGGCTGCCGAAACAGGCCGACAGATAAAGCCCCACGTCCGATGCGACCACGTATTCCGTCACCTCCTCGGACGGGACGTCCCCCGCGAAGATGACCGCGGCGTCCAGCGAGCGCGCACGGGCGATCGCCTCAAGCCGTCGCCGCGTCACTCCGTCCCCGATCAGCACGAAGTGGAGCAGCCGCGCGCGATCCATGAGCGCCGGCGCGATGTCCATGAGCAAGTCCAACGGATGCGTGGGCGCAAACCGGCCGGCGTAGAGCACGATTCGGCCGGCAAGCGGCAGCCCCAACCGCTGCCGGGCCATCATCGAGGCCGGCGTGAATCCGATCGGATCTCTTCCCATCAGTCCCCTCTCTCCTGGCCCTCACAGAGAGCCATAAGTATATCGACAAGAAAGGTCTGAGAGCTTTGGCCCTGGCCGCGGACGAGCGGATCTTGGTAAGCTGCACGACCATGATCGACCGCGCGCAAGGCACGCTTCTGAAGCTGGCCGGCGGCAGCATGGTCCCTTCCTTGCTGCCGGGAGACGACCTGCTGATCGTGCCCCTGATGCGGGAGCCACGCCCCGGCGAAATCGTCGTCCGACGCGGCGCCGACCCGGGAAGCATGATCGCGCATCGCGTCGTCCGGCGAGACGGCGTACACTGGGTCACGCAAGGAGACCGCAGCCCCATGCCCGATCCGCCATGCCCGACGTCCGAAATCGTCGGCTTCGTCGCCGCCACCCGGCGCGATGGGACATGGATGCGCGACAGGCTCGCGACGCCGCCCCGCTTCGCCGGGTTGCGCAGACTCAGGGGACGGCTATGGCGGGCGGAACGCGCCGTGCGCGACTTCTTCCGAATGTGGTGCACCATCCTCCTGCACAGCCGCTTCTACGCCGTGTCGGTGGCCCCCTGGCTGCGGCCGCACGTGACCATCCGCTCGACGGGAGACCGGTGCGCCTGGATCGGGCATCCGTACACGCGTGCGACCGCTCAGGAACAGGTCCGCACCGCAAGCGTCACCGAGATCCAAGGCTGGATCGGACAACACCCGGCCGGCCATGTCCATCTCATCGAGCGCGAACCGGGCTCGTTCGAACTCTGGGACTTGAATGTTCGCGCGATCTTTCAAGGTCTGGGCATCGCGCGGCTGTTGTTGACCGCGGCTCTCCATATGGCGAGGCGGCGCGGCGCCCGGCACATCCGTTCCGGATTCCTGGTTTATCGACGCGTGCCGCTGGCGATGTATCGGAGCCTCGGTTTGCACCCTGCAGGCCGGCCGGCGAGGAACGGATTCGTGCCGCTTCAGTGGATCGATCCGCATCAGACATGACGGTTCTGGGCCCAGTCTTCGACTTCTTCGGCCGGCGCTGCCGGCCACGCGCATCGGACAAGGCGATCGAGATGCTCCTGCGCGACTTCTCGTGGTGCGTCGCGCCCGAGGGCGAAGCCGAAGAAATCGTGCTTCAATCGAAAGGCGCGGCGAACCAGGCCAACGAGTTTCGCCTCCGCGTCGCTGCCCGGCTTCACCCGAACTACCTCATTCTCCACGGGGCGGCCGTGGCCACCGCGGAGGGCGCCTTCGGCTTTATCGGACAATCGATGGCCGGCAAGACAACGGCCGCGTTGTTCATGGCCGTCAAGGGGGCGCGCCTCTTGTCCGACGATTCCGTCGCGGTTTCCGTGAAGGACCGCCGCGCGCATCCGTTTCCGACGCCCATGTCCCTTCGCGATTCCAGCGTACGACTGTTGACCCGCCACGGCGCCCCCGCGGCGTGGTTCAGCCGGCCGACCTTCTGCCTGGCCCAAAGCCCCTTGTTGTGTAGGGAACCGCTTCCGCTGCGGGGCCTGTTCCTCATCGGAGAGCAAGATCTGAACGCCTGGTCCTTTCTGTTTCAAAATGGACGCCACGCCTTGTGCTCGGATTGGCGCGAGTGCTGGAAGACCCAGTGCGACGCCTTCGCCGGCATCCCCATCCGCCCCTTCCCGCCTCTGCGGGCGCACGAAGATCCACATTCGCAACAATGGGTGCGCGCGCTGGAACGGATCGCCGCCGGAACATTGAAAGAGATCGACTGAGGAGCAGTGCGTTGTTCCTTGTGCGAGCCCGCGAATTTCGGTCAAATGGCGCCCTGTGAGGCGGCTCCAGGCCAGCGAGGAACCTATGTCACAACACGCCCCCCAGGGGATACGAAAGACCGAGGCTTTTGAGTCCAGAGACGCCGGCGAATCCGTCTTTCTCATCCCTACGACCCAGCCGTCGGCCGACGTGCTCTACGAGCTGACCGGCGACACCGCGCTCTTCGTCTGGAAGATCCTCGACGGCTCCGATCTCCCCGGTGTCTTGGACGCCGTATGCGCCGCCTTCGACGCGGACGCGCGCGCGGCCGCCGAGGAGCTTCAGGCGTTCGTAAAGAAGCTGGCATCGATCGGCGCGGTACGCTTCGGCGACGACCCGGCGGGAAAACCGGTCACGCCTCAAGTGCCCCGTAAACCCTATACCCCGATGCGCCTGCAGGAGATCCGGTTGAGGGAGCTGCTCCCGGAGAACCTGATCGTCCAAGGGTGCACGGGGGTCGGAGGCTTCGTGCAAGAGTGCGCCGTCTTCCCCGTCGGATGCGGCATGGGGGGCTGCGAACTTATCTGAGCGCTCGCCTGCCGAGAGCATCTTCCTCAGTTATGCAAGGATCAGTACAGCCAGGCCGTCCGGGCGGCCAGACCAGCGTGCGCCCGGCCTGCCTCGTAAGTTTCACGTGCCAAGAACGGCGCTACGGCATCGTTCCGGGCACTCCGCTGGCTTACGAACTCCGATCCGAAGAGCCGTCGGAACGCGATCTGCGCGTACTCGACCGCTTGGGCTACGGATTCCATGTCCCGCCGCGAACGCCCGGCGGATTCCAGGGTCTCGCCTTGAACCTGGCCCGGAATTGCAATCTCGCGTGCACGTATTGCTGCGTCGGCCAGACGGGATTCTACGGCGGGAAACCCGGCCTCATGACCCCACAGGTCGCCGTAGAAAGCATTCGTTGGCTCGTGCGCAACCGCTCGATCCCGCGCCTTTCCCTCTATCTTTTCGGCGGCGAACCGACGCTGAATTGGAAGGCCCTCGAAGCAGCCGTCCGCGCCACCCGAGAGCATCCCGAATGCACGTGGTCGCTGCATCTGACGACCAACGGCACGATGATCGATGCCTCTCGCGCCCGATTCCTGGCGGAACACGGCGTACACACCAAGGTGACGATCGACGGACCGGAGGACCTGCACGACCCCAGGCGCCCGACCAAGTCCGGCGATCGCTCTCACGGGATGGTGCTTTCCGGAATCCAGGCGCTGCTGTCGGCCGGAGCCCCCATGGGCCTTGTCGCCATCATGACCCCCGAAGGCGCGGAACGTACGACGGAAGCGCAGGACTACCTCCGACGACTGGCGACGCCGCGGAATCACGTGGCGATCGGCCCCGAATCCGGATGGACCTCCGGTCCTCAGGCGCGCGAAGCATGGAGCGTCGTCCTCCAAACCACTCGTCGCGATCTGCGGGATGGGCGGTATCCTACGCAGCTGGCACGCCTGATGGGCGTCCTTCTCCTGGGCCCTGCGGCTCCTCGGCCCGAATGCCCGTCCGGCTTGGGCTTTCCGTTCGTCGACATCGACGGCTTCATCTACAACTGCCATTGCTCCGACCTGGGGAATCCCTCTCGCCGGCTCGGAGACGTCTTTTCAGGCCTGGACCCGCAGAAGATGACGGCCCTGCGGGCGCAGCGAGACGCACTTCCGAAAAAGTGCGAGGCATGCTGGGCCCACGACTTGTGTCCCAAAGGCTGTCCCTCGATCTTCGCGGCGGGCCGAGAGCCGAGCGATGCGTTCTGCGCGTACTCCACGGAGTTCATTCACGAAGCCGTGGCGGCCACCTCGAATCTGACATGGCCCGACATCCGCCGGATGTACGAGCCGTTGCAGGCCGCGTCCCTGCAGAAGCTGGATCAGGCCTATCGCCTCCGCCAGTTGGCGCGAACGTCGTCGCCAGGGCTCAAGCCGATCTTCCTCTTTCCCGCGACGTCCGTACGGCCGAACGTGCCGGAGTGGGTTTCCACATGAACCTCGACGAATTCGCCGGCCGGCTGCATTGGATGGATGACCTCGCGCTGGTGGCCGGTACTTCGTGCCTCTACCAGGTCTCCGCCGACGCGCGTCGGGTTCTGCGCGAAGGCGGCCCTCCTCCCGTCGAGATCGAGCGGGAATGGTCCTTGCTGGGTCGCTTGGGCTATTGGCCGGGCACCGCCTGCCGGCAAGAACATCCCTTCGCCCAGGCGGTCATCAACGTCGCGCACGCATGCGACATGGCCTGCAGCTACTGCAACGTGGATCAGGGTCATTACCGTGCAAGCCCCACGGTCATGTCGCCGCAGATGGGCCGGCGGATCGTGCGCGCGCTCCTGAGCCTCACCCGCGAACGGCATCTCGACCTCAGCCTCTTCGGGGGCGAGCCGATGCTGGCATGGACGACGGTCCAGGCCGTCCTCGACGAGGCCGCTTCCTCCGGCCGCCGATGGTACAAGCGGATCTTCACGAACGGCTTGCTCCTCACACCTGAGTCCGCCGAGTTCTTCCGAAGACACGACGTCGAAGTGGTCGTGAGCCTGGACGGACCCCCGGAGATCCACGACAAGCACAGAGTGAACCACCGCCGCGAAGGATCCTATGAACGAGTCATGCGCGGCATCGATCTCCTGAAAGCCGCGGGCGCCCGCGTGCGCGCGGTGGCGACGGTCGCCGCGGAGTTCATGTCGATGCGTCCGCAAATCGAGGCCTTCCTCCAAGAAAGACTGGGATCCGACGCGCCCGTCGCGGCGGAGCTCGAGGATTGCGCGCGCCGTGACGTCTATCCCGGCGGACAACTCCAATATGAGGCGGATCGCGAACGGGAGCAGATCGACGCGTTCCTGGAAGGCGCGGCAT
>JACPRB010000081.1 GCA_016190155.1 Planctomycetota bacterium | reverse complement strand
GCCGTCATCCTCGAACGAGGAATCGGGATTTCGCTCAAGGAAACGCAGGCTATACGTCGATACATCAATTGACGTCGCGGTTTTGCGTACCCGAGATACTGCATCCCGAGATTCCTTAACCTACCGGCATTGGCCTTAACCGGGATTATTCACGCCCTAGGCGAGATCGACGACACATTGTCGAAGCGCTACCTCAGTTCGTGAATAGAGCGGGTTAAGGCTCATATTTGTCTTGCCACCACTTGCGCGCGGCCTCGAGCTGGGCCGAGTCCGCCGATCGGCGGGGATCGACCCCGAAATCCTGGCCGGCAATCTCCGAGAGGGCCTCGACGGCCCCGTCGCGCAGGTAGACGTCTTCGGAGGCCATGGCCTCGATGATCCCCGCGACGCCGCGAGGATCGTCGATCTCCGCCAACGCGCGCAGGGCGACCCGCTTGAGATGGACGTCGCAGCGGTCGCCGTCCTTCACCAGGGACAGCAGCGGCGTCACCACCGTCCTGGAGCGCAGATGTCCCAGGGTCTGGATGAGCACGACGCCGGATCGACGATCGCGGTTGGCGGCCAGCAACTCGATGACGAGCTCCACCACGCCTTCCACCTGATCGTCCGACAACGTCGATCGCAACCGTCCCAGCGCCTCGGCCGCCCGCGCCTGCGCCAGGAACTGCACTTCCGCCAGGGAGGGGTTCGTGGAGGCCGCCTGTTCCAGGTGCTTCAGCAGCTGCGGCACCGCCCGCGAATCGCCGCACGAGCCCAAGAACTCGCACAGTGACGCATTCCGGAAGTACTCGAGGGTCGCCTCATCGCGTTCCTTCTCTTCGATTTCCGCCAAGACGGCCTTCACCCGCCACGCCACTTCCGGATCCTCCGCATCCTCATGCGTCTGCAATCGTGGCCGGGCGTGACGCCCGAAGCGTACGAGCGCGCGGTGCGCGGCGTCCCTGGTTTTCCAATCCTTGTTCGAGAGCTTCAAGACGATGCCGTCGATCTGTTCGTCCAATCCGAGGCGCTCGTCCGCCAGCACGGAAAGGACCGCAGGCACGGCCTCCGGTCCGCGATCCCGAAGCGCGTCCAAGGCCTTCCGGCGCGCCACGGGATCGGCCGACTTGAGTTCCTCGATCAGCTCCAGGGTACTCTTGTCATCCTTGGGCGCATTCTGAACGCCGAGCAAGAGGACGACGCTGAAGAAGGCCTTCATCTGGCAATCCCGGTGGGAAGTCGACTATCGCAAGCTCACGAGATATCGCTCGATCTCTCTCTCGAGCTCCTGGAGCTCCATCTGGAAACGATCTCGCAGCAGGCGACTGAACGTGTCCTTCCCGCCTTGACCTTCCAGCTCATGGCGCAGGTAATCGTCGAAGAGCCGCCGGTACTTGCCGCCTTCGCCGTGGCGCAGGAAGTGCACCAGCGCCCACGCCTGTCCGTAACTGAGCTGCGTGAAGCGCATCTTGCGACCCAGCTGTTTCCAAACGTCCTCGACGTCCATGTTCATGAGCATGTACAAAGGGGGCAGGTCGGGGTCGGCCTGTTGAATCGCCTTCTTGAGCTCATCCAAGCGGCGCGAGTTGGTCAGCGCGGGATCCACCTCCACCAAGCCGACGCTGTTGCGACGGAACTGCTCGAAGTAGGTGGCCATTCCCTCCTGGAACCACCAGGATTGCCGCCGGTCGGGATCCGTGCGGCGGCGCAGGAAACAGTAGTGCATCACCTGGTGGGTCGCCTCGTGTAGTAGGACCTCGATGGGATAGCCGTCGCGGGCATGCAGGAACACGACGCGACGCTTGAAATACTCGTACATGCCGGGGACCTCCGGCGGCAGCGGGGCGTTGTTTCCTTTCCGGAGGTACTCGTCGAACTTCACTTTGGACGTGAAGACGACGATCGGCAGGATTTCACGAAACTCCTCCGGCCCGAGCACGGCGCCGAACTCCTCGCCGAACCGTCGCATCAGATTGCTCAAGGCGCGATGGAACTCCGCCTCGATGGGTCCCGGCGACACGCGATCGCTGGACTCCAGCGCCAAGATAAAGGGGGAATCGGTCCACTTATAGACGTAGAAGCGGTTGTCCGGGAACTCCTGGTAAATGCTCTGGGTGAAACGATCCAGCTGCTCCTCCGGGCTCAACCTGTGATCGATGGGCCAGAGCGCCGCGTCGGAGGGCCGCTTCTCCAAGAACCAAAGTTTTCCCTGGCCGTCCGGAGACGGTGTGGACGGCGCCCGCAGCATCAAGTAGGCGACCGTAGCGATCGTGAGCCCGCCGAACAGTCCGACCGTCAGCTGCGCCGACGAAGAGTGCGGCAACCAGCGCCGCCACAGGACCGGCCTCGCTGCCCGACGCAACGCCGGCACGGTGAGCGTGGATCGGCACGACGTACACAGAACCTTCGTCCCCGAGGGAATCCCGGTGACGTTGTAACGACGATCACAAAACGGACACCGGACGATGCTCATTGCCATAAGTGCTCCCGATGCACCCAGGCCCCTCTCTCATCGCCGGCCCTTCCCCAGCGAGCGTCCCGCCCGTGATGTCCCGGAGTTTAGCACTTCCCCACGGCCGGAGCAAGCGGGGCTTGCTCGCGATCCCCCAGAAACTCTGAATACGACACCGGTGGATTACGAATAGCCTCGGGGTGGATTGATGACGCCGATGGGCAGGAGGGCGCGATGTACTTGAGAACGTCTTTCCGCAGGATGGGGCTCCTTCTGGCCGTCCTGATGCCGTCGATGGGCGCCTGCCAGGGCGACGGCGGAGGCGGCACCGCTTCGCCTGGTTCCACGACGGTCGGCGAAGTCACACTGGCCGCCGACGGTGCGGCCGTCATGCCCATCGTCTTGGGCACGTCGGAACAACAGCGCGTGAGCGCGGCCGGCGCGGACAACCCGGCCCCCTCTCAGGAACTCGCCGCGCTTCTACAACGAATCTCCGGCGCCTCCTACACCGCCGGGGAGGCGCAGCCCGGGGCCACGGGGATCTACGTGGGCGAAGCGACGGACTTTCCGTGGGTGCCGCTGGGCGACCTGGGACAAGAGGAATACCTGGTCCGCAGCGACGGCCAGAATCTCTACCTCGTGGGCGGGGGCGCCATCGGCGCCTCCAAGGCGGTCTACGCGTTTCTCGAGCGGCTCGGATGCCGCTGGTTCTTCCCGGGATCCGTCTGGGAAGTGGTGCCCCAGCAACCCACCCTTCGCGGGACGTGGGACGAGCGCGGGCGACCCGCTTTCGAAATCCAGCGTGAGATCTGGTACGGATACGGTTCCTACGCCGCGTGCGGAAGGGACAAGAGACAATGGGATCGTCACAACGGCATGATCGGATCCATCCCGCTTTCCACCGGCCATACCTGGTTCGGCCTGGATCCGACGAACGATTTCGCAAGTCATCCCGAATGGTTCGCGTATGTCGGAGGCAACCGTCAGAACTCCAAACCCTGCTATGGCCATCCGGATGTGATCCAGAAAGGAATCGATTACGCCCTCGCTCGAGCCGCGGGAGGCGCGAAAGCGATCTCGCTGAGCCCCCCGGACGGCCTCGGGTACTGCGAGGACCCCACATACTGCATGCCCGTCTTCCAGGGCGCCACGCCTTACGCGGCTCACGGGACGCTCTTCGCCGTTCGCCCGGACGGCGTGCTGGTGAACATCACCTCCGAGACGGTCTTCGCCTTCGTCAATCGCGTCGCGGAAGCGGTGGCCCCGCAGTACCCCGACGTCCTCCTGTGCTGCTACGGGTACAGCGCGTACTCCCATCCGCCGTCGTTCGACTTCCGACCGAACGTCTACATCCAAACCACGACGTCCTACCGGCGAACCCCTCTGACGCTGAAGGAGCAAGTCGAAGCCTTCGGACGCAAGACCCAGAATCTGGGGATCCGGGAATACTACAGCGTCTTCCAGTGGGACTGGGACCGTCCCGGGGGCAGAAGTGGGGCCGGCAACATCGAGTACCTGGCCAAGAGCCTGCGATTCTTTTATCAGAACGGGATCACGGCTCTCAACGCGGAAGCTTCCATCAACTGGGGGCCCCGCGGATTGGGGTACTACTTGACCTCTCAGCTGGCATGGAACATCAACGCGGATACCCAAGCCGTCATGCGAGATTTCTATGAGAAGGCCTTCGGTCCCGCCTCTACGGCGATGGAACGTCATTACAGCCGATGGTACGGTCCGGCCCGCACCATCGCCCCGGACGCTCCTCCCTTCGATGAGGCGGGCCAATGGATCATCGAGCCCGTGTCCGCAGCGCTCAATCGCGAGACCTTGATCGCCTCTTATCACGACGTGGATGAAGCGGCCGGCCTCGTGCGGGATCTGCCGGAATACCGCGATCGGGTGGATCACCTCCGCATGTATCTGCACTACCTCTGTCTGCGAGAGCGCCTGGCGGCGGTCACCGCAACGGGTCCCGATTCCGCCATCCTGGATGCGATTCGCGAGGAGACGGTTTTCGGCGCGCGGCTCATGAACACCAACATGATCCACAGTCGACCGCTCATCGGAAAGGCCTTCCTCCGACGGTTCTCCGCGTACCAAGCGCTGCTGGCGACGGTTCCGGAGGCTCAGACCTGGGGCACCGGCTGGCGCACGCCTCGAGAGGACGTCCCCACCCACGAGGAGATGGAAGCGCTTTGGGCTCAGGACAAGGCGTGGTTGGGGATGTAAAGTCCCCTACTGCCTTGCCCGCCACTCCAAGAGCCCCATTCGCTCGATCGTCGCGCGCGGCACGGCGACGCCCAATGCCGCCGCCGCTTCGCGCACGCGACGATTCGCCGGGCCCCGCTCCGCCTCGCGCAACCGATCGCGCGCCTCGTCACGAACCTGCGGCGACCCGAAGGCGACGAGCGCCGGCAGCACCGCGTTCACCACCAGATCCCGCGCCCGCTCCCGCCCGATCTCGCCGGTCCCGTCGGGATCCAGCCGGGACTCCGCTTGATCGATCCCCCGCGCGAACGTCTCCAAGAGCCCGGCGCCACCGAGCGACCCGATGAAACGTGACCATCCTCGAATCCGCCGAAGCGGATGATTGGCCGGCCGTCCGGCGCGCCGCCAGGGAATCTCTCTCGCACGCTCCTCGTAAAGACATTGGGACGTCTCGGCGCCCGCCCCTTGCACGCGCGGCCATGGGACCATGCGCGCCAACTCGGCAAAACCGGGCTTGTTGTTCTTGTAACCCAATCCCACCATGAGCTCCCGATAGAGCGCTCCGTCCGCCGACAGGCCCTGCCCCAAACGCTCAAGCGTGTGAATGCGCGACTCCAAGCGCGCCTCTCCCAACATCCGGATGGATTCCGGCGAGCCCCCGCGGGGAGCCGGGCGAACCAACCGCGCCAGAAGCTCCGCCACCGGCAATTCCAAGTAGGGCTCCAGGATGAGCTCCGCAAGCGGACCCGCCAGCCCCCGGTTGGGCCGGTCCAGAGGATCACGCCGGAGCGCCACATGCAGGATCACGGCCGCATAAGAAGAATCGCCGGCGTGCCCGTGCAAGCGCCACCCGGCCGGAGTCAGGTGCACTTCGACGTCCCCCTCGCGTATCTCTCCGCCGATCGCGATGCGCGCCGCGCGGAAATCCGGTCCACCTTCCCCTGCCGGGAATCCCGGAAAATACACGTCCACGGATCGCCCGTCCTCGGTCAGGAGTCCGCGCCGCCGGTAGAGCCCCAGCAGCCAGATCAGCTGCAGTTCCCTCTCCGTCAATAACGACATCACCGCATTCTCGCGAACGATTGAACTGAAGAACCAATGAACCGATGAACGGAACGACGTGGTTGGTTCAGGCGTGGGCCATATCCCGGTCTTCGCCGTAGTCGGGAAACCCGCGCTCCCGAAGGTACTTCATGATCTCTTCTACGACGTCGATCACCGGCCGGCTGTCCGTTTTCACCACCAGGTCCGCGGCCCCCAAGTAGTACGGCCGCCGGAATTCGACCTGCTTCTTCATCTCGGTCAACGGATCGTGCTGGGTCAACGGCGGCCGGCGCCGCACCCCGGCCGGGTCGCGCCGCAATCGATCGAAGGCCGTGTCCGCGGCGACCTCGAGGAAGATGATGATCCCCTGACGCTTGAGATTGCGGATGTTCCGGTACCGCAGCGCGGCTCCCCCGCCGGTGGCGATGACCTTCCGATCGAGCTTGGAGAGCTCCGAGATGGCGTCCCCTTCGAGCCTGCGGAAATGCGTCTCGCCGGCGATGTCGAAGATCTCTCGGATCGTCAGGTGCGTCTTCTGTTCGATGTAATCGTCGCAGTCGATGAAGATCTGGCGAAGGCGGTCGGCCACGAGTTTCCCCACAGTGGATTTTCCGGCGCAGCGGAAACCGATGAGGATGATGTTGGTCATGGCGATCGCATCTCCGCGTTGATCCGCTCGGCGACCGGCGCGTCGATCGTCCCCTTGGCAAGCGCCACCTCGCACGTCAGCCGCGCCAACGCCGCGTAGGCCTCGTGAAGCCCCGGCGCCGCCTCGCGCAGCGCCGCCACGTGGGCACGCACCGTGTCCACATCGCCGCGATCAATCGGGCCCGTGAGCGCCGCTGGAATTCCGACACGCTCGACGTTCTCGAGCGCCCCTCGCGCCAGGTTCCGCAGAGGCTCCTTCGCGACGGCGCGATCCACGCCCGCCGCTTCGAACAGACGCAGCGCCGCCTCGAGGATCGCCACGAGGTAATTCGACGCAAACACGGCGCCGGCATGGTAAAGCGGCTTGCGCGCGCTGTCCACCCGCATGGGAATGCCGCCGACGGCGCGCACCATCGATTCGAGGCACGTCACGGCCGCCGGATCGCCGTCGACGGCGCACCACGTGCCTGGGAAGCGCTCCGCGGCCAAGGCGGGATCCGCGAAACTGCGCAGGGGGTGAAGCGCGCCCGCGTGCGCGCCCCGGGCGCGGACCGGCGCAAGCACCTCCGCGGAGAGCGCTCCGCACGTATGAGCGATCACCGCGCCGGAGGTCGGCCGCAGCGAGGCACCAACCTGCGCAACCGCGCCGTCCGGCACTGTAACCAGCACGACGTCCGCCTCTGCGGCCGCGCGCACCGGGTCATCGAAAGGGCGGCCCGAGCCGATGAACGCCACGGCTTCACGCGCCCGCGCCGGTGTCCGACACGAGACGCCGCCGATCTCCCATCCCGCGCGCGCCAAGGCGCGACCCAAGGCGCGACCCGTGTGCCCGGCTCCGATGATCGCCACTAAGCCCATGAAAAAGGAGCCTCCGTCCTTGCCGTGAGGTCGCCAGGACTGTGAACCCGGCCAAGCCAAAGTGGGCGGCGTTCGTTGCCTTCGAGCGTCCGCGCCTCCCGGCTATCGCACGTGGCGGCCCGGCATGCCCTAGAGCATCGAAATCGATCGCCCGCTTTTTTGATAAACGTAGGTTCCGAGCCTTGTGAATCCCGCACAAGCACGACAGAGGCTCGAACACCAGTTTAGGAAACGGCCCCTCGAATTCAAGAAACAGTCAAACCGGCAGGCCGAATCCAGTAGATCCCCTGAGTGGTCCTCATAGATGATCTTGGGATCACCCAG
>JACPRB010000003.1 GCA_016190155.1 Planctomycetota bacterium | reverse complement strand
GCGGTTAACAGCCGCTCGCTCTACCATTGAGCTACCGGGGAGTGAGCAAGACGATGAATTATAGCCGCGGGTCGACCCTGGTCAAGGTCGTGACCCCATGATGCGCGCCGCCGCGGTTTTCGTGGGGCTGGCCTTGTCCGGTGTGGCGGCCTGTTCGTCTCCGACGTCCCGCGGACAAGCGCTTCTCTATGAGTGCGTCATGTGCAAGACCCACCGCGATGCGCCCGGCGTCTGCTGCGGCTCGCTTGCCCGGGCCTGTCGCTTCGCCTGCTCCTGCGGACGCCATTCGGATGTCGCCGCCCGATGCTGCGGAACCGACATGCCGCCCGCGCGCCCCGGCCGGTGCGTCGGCTGCGACCGAGCCGGTATCGCCGGCATGAGCTGCTGCGGCGGCCGCATGAGGTAGGCCGGCGCCCCCGCCTCCTACCTGCGCACGTCGAATGCGTCCTCGATCGCTCTTGCGCCATCGAGCTCGACGAACGGGGACCAACCTGTCCGCGGCGCGTTCCGTCGATTGTGCTTGACTCCGTCCGCGGAGACGACCGAAACTGGACTCGCTGTGATCAATCGCCTTCGGCACGCGTCCACAGTCCTCGCTCTGACCGCCGCGCTCGTCGCCGGCGCTGGCGCGCGCATGATCAATCCGTCCCGGACGATCGCGCCGTTGACCCCTTCCACCGTCTACGACGGCGACTGATGTCGTGAGCGGCAGGCCTGTAAGGTCTGCGGCGAGCGGCCCGATCCGGCGCATCCCTCGAAACACCTCGGCTGCATCGTGGCTTACCGCGCCCGGGCGATCACCTCGAACGCGGTCACGTTGAGGCTTCCCGATCTCGCGTGGGAGCCGATCATCTCTCCGGAGACGCCGTTCATCCCTCGCAGCGCGGGCGTGCCGGAGGAGACCGTTCGCATTCCGCCCGCGCTTCGTCCGCCCTTCAAGATCCCCATCGTGTAGCCCGCTGTCCGACTCGTCATTGTCTCGATCTTGAACTCGATCACGGTCTGCCCCGACCGTGAAGGAGGCGGACATCATGTATCGCAAGAGAAGCATGGTCATGGTCTGGCTCGGCTGGGCTTCCGCGGCGTTCGCGCAGGTCCCCGTCCCGACCGACTTGGCGCAGTTCCAGAGCGACGGCGTCACTACGATTGCCGAAGGCGGCGAGGTCAACCAAGCCGCGGCCGTGACGCTCAGCGGCACGGTGTATGTCGATCCCGCGAAGACGCCCACCACCGTGTATCGATTGGAGGTGGAGGCGCGCCCCGTGACGACGGCGTTCACGAACACGCCGACACATACGGCGGCCGCGTGGGTCGCCGCCGGCCCTTCGGGCGCGACAAGCACCGTCCTCGTCGACGGACTCGTGCCAGGCGTGTCCTACCACTGGCAAGCCCGCAACCGAACCTCCTGAGGGGGCTGAGCTTCCTCATGGATCCAGTTTGGATCCTCGGCCGACCCGGCGGCGGATTTCGTTGTCGGCAATCTCCCGCCGGCCCTTCCGATCGACCTGGCGCAGTTCGAAGCCGACGGCCTCACGCCGATCGCCCTAGGGGGCTCGGCGGCCGCCGGCACCGTGATGTTCACCGGCGTGCTCAGTGATCCGGCCGTCGACATGGTCCATCTGATGGTGGAGGTCCAGCCCGTCGGGACGGACTTCACCGGAATGGCCAACGCGTCGGGATCATTCGTGACGTGCGGCGCGACGGCTCGCGTGACGCTCTGCAGTCCGACGGCGCTCGCCGCAGGGTCCTACCATTGGCAAGCCTGCGCTATGGATATGGCCGGCGCGATGAGCGCATGGGCCGGTTTCGGAGGCAACGCGGAGTCCGAAGCGGATTTCGTCATGACCGCTCCTTCCGGCGCCAATCCTCCGGACGTGCCCACCGGCGTAGATCAATTCCAATGCGATGGCGTCATGACCATCGGCGTTCCTCCGAACGCGACCACCGCGACACACTACGAAACCGCCCTCACGTTCAAGGGGACGGTGAGCGACCCCGACGGCGGGCGCGTGCGCCTGCTGGTGGAGCTGTGTCCCTTGGCGACCGCCTTCACCGGCGCCGCCACGCACGCCGGCGATTTTGTCTCCAGCGGCACCGTCGCGGAGATCCGGGTCACGAGCGGCCTTTCGAGCAACACCTCTTATCACTGGCAGTATGCGGCGGAGGACGCGCAAGGCAACGTCTCGGGATGGACGAGTTTCGGCGGGAACACGGAGGCCGACAGCGACTTCCGACCCAGCGCCACCGGGAACGTCAGTCCGGATCCTCCAAGCGCGGTCGGGCAATTCACGGCCGGCGGAGCATCCATCGGCGTCGGCGGCGGCATCTCGGAAAGCACCGTGATGTGCCAAGGAATGGTCTCCGACGTCAACGGCAATCGCGTGCGCCTGCAGGTGGAGGTGCGACCCGTCGGCATGCCCTTCGCCGGAGTGTCGACGGGGGAGAGTGATCTGGTCGGCAGCGGATCGCTCGCGAGCGTCTCCGTGGGAGCGCTCGACGGTCCGTATCACTGGCAATACCGCGCGACGGACGCCAACGGGTCCGCCTCCGCATGGACCGCCTTCGGCGCGAATGCGGAGAGCGAGGCCGACGTGCGAGCGGCGGTGGCGCCGTCCTCACCGGCGACATCGAGAAGTGGTCGCGGTGGGTGTGGGGCGGGAGAAGGATCGGGCTCGCCCTTGTGGTGCATCGGCCTGGCGATCGGGCTGCTGCTCTTGCGTCGTCGATGAAGCGATTCCTGGGGGCCGCCGGGTCGACCCGGCGGTCCCTTACCTTAGGAGGCACTCCATGGATGCTTGGATCGTGCTTGCGGCGCTGCTGGCCCAAGGGTGATGAGGCAGCAGCGCGAGCGTGCCGGGCAGCACGCTGGCCGCCCAGGGCAAACGGTTGCCTGACGGGCAGGCGCGAGGAGCTTTGTCCATGTTCACGGCGACATCGTCGAGGCTCTTCGAGGGAACCCATGAAATAGATAATCCCAACGACATCCGTGCGGAGCGCGCGCTCCTGATCGCCGAGCTGGATGTGCAGGTGTCGGAACACGTGCGCCTCGACTTCGTCATTCCGTACACGTTCGCGGAGTTCCATACGGTCGTCGGCGGCAATCCGACAGAGTTCGATCGCAGCGGTCTATCGGATGTCAGCGGCACTCTCGTCTGGACGCCGTGGGGAGACGGACTCGATCTGGAGGAGTTCCTCTCGCCCTGGAACGTGAGTTTTGCGTTCGGCGTGAAGGCGCCCAATGGGCGCGTCTCCAACGACGGCACGAACGACACGCCCGCCAAGCTGGGGTCAGGCTCGACCGATTTCACGTTCGGGGCGGCCTACTGCGGCCGGCTGAGTCGCGACTGGGAGCTCTTCGCGTCCGCGTTCGTGACGCTCAACGGACCGGAGCGCGAACCGGAGACCGCCACGGGGCAGCGGGTCGTGAACGGCGATCTTTGGCGGACCCGGCTGGGCACGACGGTTCGCGCGCTCCCGTGGTTGACGGCCTCCGTGTCCGTCGACGCGGAGGTGCGCGGGCGCAACCGGCTGGACGACGTCGTGTTGCCGCAGAGCGGGGGCACGATCTGGTCCGTCACGCCGGGCCTCTCCGTGGACATCGGTGCCGGCGCGTGGCTCTTCGCGGGCGTCTCAGTGCCGGTGCGACGCGACGTCAACAACAGCCAGCTCGTCTCCAACGAGACGTGGACGTTCGGCGTGAGCTGGCTCTTCTGAGTTTACGGGGCCTGCTGCTGCGGCAGTGCCGTGGTGACCGTCACCGTGGCGGTGGTGTCCGTCGGCATCATGGGGACGTTCGCCGGCGAGACGCTCGTGTCCGTCGCGGTGGCGGTCGTGTTCGCCGGAGTGGCGGTCGTGGTCGTTCCCAGCGACGACACGGTCATGTCCGAGGCGAGCCGCAGGATCCAGGCCTCGATCCCTTGGCCGAACGAGCCGGTGAAACCGGCGGTGACAAAGCCCAGCCCGGGGATTTCCTGGATTGCGTAGGCGGTCTCGCCGCTCGCCCCGCCGAAGTACTTTTGAGATTGGACGGAGCCGTTGCCGTTGAGCGAGAGGATCCACGCGTCGCTCGAGCTTGAACCGAAGCTGTAGGTGACTCCTGTGACGGCGATTCCACCCGAACCGTTGGGCGACAGGGCGTAGGCGAAGTCCGGGCTGCTGCCGCCGAGGCGTTCTTGCCAACTCACGGAACCGGAGGCATCCATTCGAACCACCCAGTAGTCGGAGTCGCCCGCGGCGTCGATGGCTCGTCCCGCGAAGACGTAGCCCCCGCCCGGCAGCGCGGTCACGGCTTCGGCGAGTTCGCTGTTGGACGTGCCGTACGTCTTCTGCCAGTCCACGTCCCCGGCGCTGTCGACCTTGAGGACCCATACGTCCTCGGAGCCGGCGCCGAATGAATTGGTGTAGCCGGCGGCAATCGCGCCTCCGTCGGCCGTGCGCACCATGGATCGGATTTGGTCGTTGCTCGCGCCCCCATAGGTCTTCGACCACGCGACGGTTCCGTCGGCGTTGAGCTTCATCATCCAGGCGTCGTGAGCGCCGGCACCGAACGAATTGGTGTTTCCGGCCACCAGGTATCCGCCGTCGGCGGTCTGGAAGACGGCCTTTGCCTCCTCGTTCTCGGCGCCACCGTAGCGCTTCTCCCAGATGAGGTTGCCGTTGGTGGCATTGACCTTGACGACCCACGCGTCCGTGGTGGATCCCGGAGTGCAGATGCCGGCGGCCACGAAGGCGTTGTCGGTCGTCGGCGAAACGGCGTAGGCCCAGTCGTTTCCGGGCGCTCCGTATGCCTTCTGCCATACGGGGGTCCCATCGGCGGTCGTCTTGACGAGCCAGAAATCGATTTGCGCCACGCTCCAGGTGTCGGTATAGCCGGCCATGACGTAGCCGCCGTCGCTTGTCGAGCGGATGGCGCTGGCCATCTCCCAATACTGTCCGCCGTAGGACTTGGCCCATGGAGGTGCGGGCGCCTGGGGCGTTCCGGCCGCGCTGTTGGAGATCGTGCTCCAGTTGCTGTTATCGTCCACCGCCTTCAAGGCGAAGTAGTACGTTGTCGCCGGCGAAAGAGCCAGGTTCACCGTGAATGTCTGGGGGGAGCCTGCCGAGGCTGGGGCGGGCTCTCCGGTCAGCTGGTTCGCGGCATTAAAGAGAGGATCGGTCGTCATAGGCACGGTCCAATAGCGGATGTCGTAGCTCGTGGCCGTACCGATGGCGGCGTCGTCGCCCGGGGCGAACCAAGACAGAGTCACGGTCGTCGTCGTGATGCTGTCCACGGTCAGGCTGGTCACTTGGCTCGGGGCCGTGGTATCCGGGCCTGCGGCGCCGATAGTGACGCTGAGGCCGGGAGAGCTCGCGCTGATGTTTCCGGCCACGTCCGTGGCGATGACCGAGAAGGAATACGTTCCCGCCGTCAGCGTGGAGGCCGTAACCGTGTACGCGCCGGCTCCGGTCGCCGTCGCGGTCCCGCGCTGCGTGACTCCCGTGTACAGGTTCACCGTCGCCCAGGGTTCGGTGGTTCCGGTGAACGTCGGGGTCGTGTCGTCCGTGATGTTGTCGGTGTCGCTGGGGCCCGTGTCGCTGGCGGACGTCAGGTCCGGCGCCAGCGGCGTGGCGATCGAGGAATCGATCGTCACAGGCAAGGCGGCGGAGGAGATGCTCTGGTTGCCGGCGACGTCCGTCGCGATGGCGGTGAACGCGTACAAGCCGGCGGCCAAGGAGGTCGAGGTCAGGGTGTATGATCCCCCTGTGGCAGGGGTGGTTTGCACCGCCGTGCCCGAGGCGTACAACGTCACGGAGGCGTTCGCTTCCGCCGTGCCGGAGAAGGTGGGCGTCGTGTCGTTGGTCAGGTCGTCGCTCGAATTGGTCCCCGTATCGCTGGCGTCCGTAAGATTGGGCGCGGACGGGGGAAGGGGAGACGCGTTGTCTACGGTCACCATCAGGGCCGGCGAGGATGTGGTGGCGTTCCCCGCGGCATCGGTGGACGTGACGACGAAGACGAGGCTGAAGGTTCCGGGTGGCGTCAGCGTGAACGACGCGGTCAGACTGTATTGGCCGCTGCCGTTGGCCTGGGCCGTTGCGCTGGGCGTCCCGCTGCCTTGGGCATAGAGGTTGACGCTGGCGTTCGCTTCCGTCGAGCCGGTGAACGTGAGCGTGCTCAGGGATGTGATGTTGTCCGTATTGGAGGCGCCGGTGTCGCTGGCCGGAGCGAGGTCCGGCGCGGCGGGCACGGCGGGAGCCATCGTGTCGATGACGATGTTCTTGTTGGATGCCAGTGATCCGGCCGCTCCCGGCGCGGGCAGCGCGAGGTTCGCGTTGTTCGTATCGGTGTCCTGGATCGTCGCGCCGTTGAGGACGAGCGCGGAGGCGGAGGCGTAGTCCAAGTCGGTCGCGTTCTGCCCCGCTCCCACTATATAGTTGAAGGTCAGGGTGCTCGTCCCGCTGCCGCCGGCGTAGTTGGCCAGGCTGGTCTGCAGGGTCAACTGGGGCGTTCCGCCTGCGACGTTCACGACTTCGGAGAACGTCACCTGGATGGGGATGGTCGTACTCACGCCGTAGGTGCCGTTGGGGGTGGAAGAGGTGACGTTGGTCACGACGGGCACCGCGGGGGCCGCCGTGCTGATGACGATGTCCTTGTTGGCGCCGAGCGATCCCGCCGCTCCCGGCGCGGGCAGCGCGAGATTGGCCGCTCCGCCGGGTCCGCTGATCGTGCCTCCGTTGAGCTGAAGGGCCGCGGTCGAGAGGTAGTCCAGATCGGCTGAGGCGTGGCCGGTCGCGACCGTATAGCTGAACGTGAGGGTGGGCGTGCCGGATCCGCTGGAGTAATTGACGACCGCGTCCGATGCGCCCGTCTCCAGGGTGATTTGCGGCGTGCCGGTCACGTCGACCGGGGCCGTGAAGAGCACGTTGACGGGAATGACGGCTCCCGACCCGTAGGTGTTGTTCAGCACGGGCGACGTTACGCTGGTCACCGAAGGGCCGAGAACGGGCGCCGTATTGATGACGAGCGCCTTGTTGGCGGCCAGAGAGCCTGCTGATCCCGGCGCGGGCAGCGTCAGCGTGGCGTTGTTGGCGGCCAGATCCTGGATGGCGCCGCCGTTGAGGGCCAGGGCGCCGGTCGAGGTGTAATCGAGATCGGCGGAACTATGGCCTGCGGCCACGACGTAGTTGAAGGTCAATGTGGCGCTGCCGGACCCGCCAGCGTAGTTCGCCAGCGCGTCCGTTGCTCCCGTCTCCAGGGCCAGCTGCGGGGTTCCCGATACGTTCACCGTTTCGGAGAACGTGATCACGACAGGGATGGTTGTCCCGGCTCCGTAGGTGCCGTTCGCGGTGGAAGAACTGACGTTCGTCACCGTCGGTGGCGTCGCATCGGTGATCCCCGTGATGAAGGAGAACGGCGCGTTGGTCGCCGTGGTCTCTCCCACGGAATTGCGGGCGATGACGCGCCAGAAGTACAGCGTGCCGGTCGTAAGGAGGCCGGCCGGCAGCGTGTGGAAGGTCGTGTCTTGGGGGATGGCTGGATCTTCGTGCACCAACGATCCCGTGAAAGCGGAGGAGGTGCTCACTTGGAGGATGTAATAGGTTTCCCCGAGTGAGTCGGTCCAGGTGAAGCTGGGAGTCAACGAGACTCCCGTCGATGCGCTGGCCGGCGTGGAAAGCGTGAACGAGCCGGGGGCGCTTCCGCCGCCGCCCGCCGGGATATCGCCGCTTCCGCTCTTATCCTTGCCGCCGCATCCGCCCCAGCCCGAGAGCGTCAGTGCGGCCGTGATCGCGACAAAGTGCACCACCATCGTCTTCACGGACATGTAGTACCTCCGGAGTGTCTCCTACCGGCAGACCTTGTAACGATATTTTCCCGATTTCCTTGCGGTCTTTTTTGCACGAAATCCGCTTGCGGAAGAGAGAAAAAGGGTCCGGAAGGTCTTGAGGTTGTGAATTGTGTATGGGTGGATTCCGCATGAATCATGACGCGGAGATCCGGCGATTCGGCGAATAGGAGGACAGGTGATGTATGAGCACACGAGAAGGCGCGGTGCTGGCCCTGGCGAGCGTCCTGTGGATGGGGGCGATGAGCGGCGCACAGGACGAAGGGGAAGGTGCGTCGGGCCGCTCGAAAACGATGCTCTTGCGGGCCGATGCGCTCGGCGCCGCTCGTAGCGCGATCGATCTGGCATCCGAAAAGATACCTCAGGGTGGCTCGAGAATGGTGTGTGGGATCGATCATCAGATCCAGACGTTGTTCGCAGACTCGCCGGAGGAATCTCTCGAAAATGTGGAGGTGTTCTTCGAGGCGTTGAAGTAGCTTCTTCTCTACGGCTCCAGATCCAGCACCTGCCAGAACGTCACCGACTTCTGGCCGTCGCGGTCGCCCGCGCCCCCGTCCCATACGGCGAAACCGATCTGTACCGCGCGTCCAGGGGGCAGCGGCACGTCCTTGGCATCCGGCGTGGCGAGCGCGCGGATGAAGACGACGCGCCAGCGGCCCATCGCCCATGCGCCTCGTCCCTGCACGTTCTGGGCTTCGCGGGGCTGCGGCTCGAGTGTTCCGAAGCCGATCGCGTTGAGATCCTCCACCGGCGTCGCGCGCTCCGTTCGTGCGGCGGGATTGCCCGCGCCCTTGGCCGTCAGGAACGTCGGATCGTGCGATGGGGCGGACGCGATCGGCCGATGCACTTTCGGTCCGAACGCCAGCGGATAATCGTCGGCGACCATTCCCGGATACAGGTCTTCCACATCCCAGTACTTCGCCATGTCGAGCTGCCGGTCCATCCGCCAGTGCCAGAGGTTCGCGGGCCGGTCCTTCTCGCCCATCGTGAAATGGCCCGGGGGATCGCTCATGGCGAACATGACGGCCGCGCCGTCGGGGAAGTCCTGTGGGCGAAGCTGCAGCCCGTCGATCCTCGCGTCCTCCCACTCGAGGAGGATCGCGACGGACTCGCCGTCATGCGTCGCCCGCACCATCACGACGTCCGGCGCCTGCGGCCGCTGCCAGAGCGGCATGAGCGGGATCTCCGTCGCCGGCACGCCCGTCCACGCCTCGTCGAAGGGGAGGCGCGGCAGGGCCTTGACTCGGCCGGCCGCGACGTGGATCTGGCTCTTCTGCGCGGGGATCTCGGGGCGGCCGGGCCGTTCGAGCGACTTCACGTAATGAACGAGCGCCCATCGCTCTTCCTCCGTCAGGGCCGTCTCGAAGGAGGGCATAGGCGTGCCGTTCAGGCCCGTCGTGAAGCGCATGTAGATGTCGCTTGGGGAGCCGCCGCCCTTGTAGAGACCGCGCGTGAAGTTTGCGGGCGGGATCGGATAACCCCAATCGTCGACGAGCGTCGGTGCGGACGGCCCGTCGCCCACGCCGGAATCGCCGTGGCACTTGGCGCAGCCCTGGGTCCTGTACACCTCGGCGCCCTTCCTCATCAGCTCGGGCGTCGCGGGCCATTCCTTCTCAAGTATGATGATGCGAGGCCGGCCGAAGCGCTCGAAGAGATTGATCGTCCGTCCTTCCTCCTCGATGACGGCGAACGATTTGATGTGCGCGACAAGCGCCTGCCGGTCGACCGCGGCGAGGTGGGCGAACGAGGGCATGGCCGTTCCCGGGATGCCGCGCGTGAGTGTCTCCATGAGATCGCAATCGGTGGGGAGCTCGCCGTTGGCCGTGGTGCGGATCTTGTATTTCGCCTTGGTCAGGTCGCGGGGCTTGGGAAAGAGATAGGCGGCCGCGGGGCCGTCGCCGTGTCCCTCCGGGCCGTGGCACGTCGCGCACTGCGTTCGGTAGAGCGTGGCGCCGTCCTGTACGACCGCCTTTCGGATTTCTCCGGTACAGGCCGCCAACGTCGCGATTCCCAAGAGCGTCATGCCAAGTCGCATGGTTCGCCTCCGCATCGAAAGGTCTCCTCGACCGCGCCCGGCGGGCGCAGGTCCATCGCGCGCACCAGCGCGGGTTCCGTCCCGAGCGTCTTGAGATCCGCGGCGAGCCACTCGCCGAGCCCGCGCGCCAGCTCCGGCTCGCGTGCCTCGAAGCGTGCCGCGAACGAGGGCGCCCATCGCGCCAGATGGTCCGTCAGGAATTTCCGTTGGAGCTCGCGCATCTCCGCCGCGCGATCGCGCTCGTTCGAGTAGGTCGCGTACGCCTCTTTGATCGCCAGGAACGCCATGAACTCCAGCTCGACCGCGACGTGATCGACGCGTTCCTTTTCGGGGGCCGCCAGCCCGCACGCGTGGTAGAACGCCGCGACGTCCGCCAGCTCGGCCGATTGGGCGAAGACGTGCGGGGCGCCGTACTGCGTCTCATAGGGCGGGCACTCCGGCGAGAGCGTCGGGTCGCTCTCCGTCGCGCGCAGGAACGCCCGCGAGAGTTCCTGATACCGCTTGGCGCGGTCAAATGCTGTTTGGATGTTTGGCAGGTCGGACATGGATCGGTTCCTCGACGGTCGTGCGGAAAAGCTCCTCGCCATTCTGGCCGAAGGCGATGATCGTGTCGTTGTAGAGTTCGAACGGCTTGCCGTCGCGCACGGTCTCGAAGACCTTCGGACCGGGCTCGATCTCGTAGCGGAAGATGATCCGCTGAGAGCGGCGAAAGAGCTGAAGCACCGCCAGGAGCTCGCGGTCCGGGTGGGTGTACGCTTCGATGGCGTGGTCCACGCCCGGCCCGAACATTTGCTTGAGATAATCGCGCGGCACCCAGCGGGGCGGGATGTAGTATCCGTTGGGCTCGGTGCCGAACTGGGGATAAATCGGAAGCGCGACCTTCGCGACCTTGATGAGGTAATAAAGCGGGTTGCGGCGATCCTCCTCCCACGGTCCGTCCGGGGCGATCTTCACCAGGCCTTGCAGGCGGATCTGACCGACGCAGGCGGCCATGCAGCGCGTTTCCATCGGGTGGCCGCCGGTGAGCGGGTCCTTACCCTCGATGCGCGGGTAGCACCCGACGCACTTCTCCGACGTTCGGGTCGTGGCGCGGAACATCGGCTTCTTGTACGGGCACGCCTCCATGCACTTGCGATAGCCTCGACAACGCTCCTGATCGATGAGAACGATGCCGTCTTCCGGCCGCTTGTAGATCGCCTTGCGCGGGCACGCGGCCACGCACGCCGGATACGTGCAATGGTTGCAGAGGCGCTGCAGGTAGAAGAACCATGTCTTGTGCTCGGGCAGGGACGCGCCTTCCTTGGAGAGGCCGAGCGGGCCTCCCTCGTAGGCCGTCGAGACGTCTTCGCCGAAGTTCGGCGCGCGCCATTCGTGATCGGCGGGGAGGTAACCGAGCGCGGCTTGGAATCCGTCTTGGCCGCGGCTCTTGGCCGCCGCTTCGAAGATCGTCAGGCCACGGAACTGGCCGTCCTGCCAGTACTGGCCCTCGGGATTGACGTCGTCGAGGACTTTGAGCAGCTTCACGTCCCAGTGCTGGGGATAGCCGCCGTAGGGTTTGGTCTCGACGTTGTTCCACCACATGTACTC
>JACPRB010000079.1 GCA_016190155.1 Planctomycetota bacterium | reverse complement strand
GCGCTGGAGCTCGTCGCCAAGACCGTCGTCGACCACCGGACGCAACCCGTCGCCCGCGACCTGGTCATGGCCCTGCACAACAACTTCTCGCCGGCGTGCGAGGAGGCCATGGCGGCCATCCTGCGCGGCGGGACCGAGGAGCTGCGCGTCAGCGCCTTGGATCATCTCATGGACATCGGCAGGAAGAGCGCGATCGCGGCCGCGGTGGAAATCCTGCCGAAGGAGCGCTCCGGAGAGGTCCGCCGGCGATGCTTCCGGCTCCTGTCGACCTTGACCCAACAGGACTTCGGCGAGAGCGAATCCAACTGGGTCGGCTGGTGGGAAGCCAACAAGAACAAGACGTGGGAGGAATTCACCGCCGGCAAGGAAGTCGGAACGACCACGCTCGGGAACTCCCGCCAAGACGACTACGACCGGCTCCGCGAATCCAAGGTGTTGATCGTGCGGGCGGGCGAGGGCTGCAAGTGCAAGAAGAACCACGACCTGGACCAAGGCATCAATGCGATGACGGCCCAGCACGTCTGGACCACCGAGAGCATCACCAAAGACAAGTTCGAGCACGACCCCACGGTCACGGACGACTGGCTCAGGCAGTTCATCGCGATCATCGCGATCTGCACGCACATCCGCGAGCACTGCGCGTGTCCCACGTGCAAGCTCGGCGCCGCCGCCGGCATGCGGCTGTTCCAGTGAACGGACTGCAACAAACACGAACCCGTGCGGTTCGTGATGGGCAAGAAGGGCACGAGCAAGATCAAGCGCTACGTCGACTCCGGCGGCTACCTCTTCACCGAGGACTGGGAGCTGGAGGAGATCATCGAACCCGAGTGGGGCGACGTCCTGTGGCACTCGACCTACCTCCGCGAGCAGGACGTGCCGGTGCTGCCCAAACCGGGCGCGGGCACGCACCCGTACTTGCGCAAGATCTTCGTGAAACCTCCGACGAAGAAAGACGGCGGCGGCACGTCCGTGGAGGACGACGTCTCCCAGCTCAACCACGTCTGGCACATCGACCAGGACAGCCCCGCCATCGCCATCAAGAACAAGCAGCGCGTCACCGTGCTCATGTTCAGCGAAACCATCGCCGCGCAATCCAAGAAGCCGGTCAGCGAGGAGGAGAAGAAGAGCTATCTGTCCGGCAGCGATGCCGTGGCCGTGACTTTCCTGTCCGGCGGCGGCAGCGAGCCCGATCCCGTCTCCACCGGACGGCCCATTCCGCAGAGCGTGGCCCTCATGAAAGGCGGGCGCGTCGTTCACGTGTTGGCGCACTTCGGGAAGCAGCGCGGGGATGAAGGCGGCGAGAAAGGCGAATACACGCTCCAGAATCTGCTGGTCAACTTCCTGATCGAGGCGAACGAGCGGCGCGTCCTGAAGGGAGGCAAGTAGCCGGCCGGCCATCCGCCTCGCGCGTCATCGTGGTACAGTTCCTGTGATCGACACGAGGAGAGCACGATGAGCCGAGCCTTGATATTCGCCGCGATTCTGTCCGTCCTCCCGGGGTGCGGGCTGTTCAGCGACGACGTCCCCGAAGGGACGCTCAAGCTGCAGCTCGTCAGCAAGTCCGGCGACTTCGTCTACAAGATCGAGGCGCTGGAGATCTTCGACTTCCCCGAGAGCCAGGTGGACCGGTTCGAGCTCCGTGGAGAAGGGATCACTATCGTCGGCACCCTGCCTCCCACCTCCGGCTTGGACCAGCTCGCCGGATGGCAAACGCTCGAAGGACATCATCTCTTCATCAAACAATCCGGCGGCGACCCGCAGGCCTATAAGACGTCGACGGTGGAAATCCCAGGGTTCGGCCCCGGCAGCCGCTTCCTCGAGGACGAGTTCGACGGCGAACGCGACGCGGTCCTGATCGACAAAGTGTCCCAAGACGGAGGACAGTTCATCGTCAGCGGACGGCTTCGATTCCGGCTGGATACGGACCAGGGGCCGGCCAAGGGAATCGGCGCCTACAAGGTCAGGGCTTCCGCCTCCGCCCGCTGATTCGCCGGATTACGGCAACCTCACGTTGCGCACCTCCACGCACTGCGCCGCGCGGAACAGCTCCAAGGCCACCGTACGCGTCTGCAGGTCGTTCGGGTCCGCGGGAAACTCCATCCGAACGAGCGTCCGCTCCCCTTCCAGTGACGCCTCGTACACGCTGGACCGCACCCGCGTAGACTGCCCCCAGCACAGCTCCGCGTACTCCGCGGCCGCGGTCGAGTCGCCCGTCGCCTCCATCCGGACGCCCACCTTCCTAGACGTCGGGACGACCTCCAGCAGCCGCCACTGTTGGCCGCCCCGCGTAACGACCTCCTGAGGCAGTTTCAAGCGACTGACATCCCAGCGGCACATCAGCAGAGGCTTCGCGAACATGAGCTCGACGCAGAAGGAGAGGACGGCCCCCGAACGCAATCCGCGCACCGGGCCGAACTCGAACTGATACCGCCCCTGACCCAGCAGCTGCCTCCGCACCCTCCGCGGATGTCCGAGCCACCGCTCGATGCCGTGCACGCCCACAGAATCGACCCCCTCCAGATCCGTGGCTAAGGTGAGCGATAGGGCGTCGCCGCTGAGGCCGACCGCTTCGACTCGCAACGGCACTTGCGCCGGATATGTTTCCGTGCCCGTCGATTCGGATTGCGTCCGGACCGCGCCCGGCGGGGGCGCCGCCGGCGGCTTGTCTTGCGGCAACGGAGATCGGGCACAACCGGCCAGTGCAACGGCCGCCCACAAGAGCAGGACGGCCCTGTCTATTTCCCCGTGGGACCGCGCCGCCACCATTCCAGACATTCTTCCTCCGTCGAGAACGATGCCCCCGTCAATTGCCGAGCGGCGTGCAGATACCCTTCCCGGCGTTCCGGAGCGATTCCCTCTTCCACGGCCGCCAGCACCTGCGGCAAGACCGACCGGTCGTCGGCCAGCACCGCCCGCATGATCCGTCGCAACGGGAGAGAGCCGGCGCTGGCGAAGTCGCCGTACCACTTCCACCCGCCCCACCACGCCATCGAATCAAAAGGGCGCAGGACTTCCGACTCGAATTGTCCCCGCAGCGGACGCCCGCGCTCCCACCGATCCTCCAGATTGACGTCGCCCAGAAGCTGTTCGCCCAACGCCCCGAAGCCGGTCATATGGCCTCGCCGTCGCAGGAACGCCAGCGCGGGCGTACTCCTCATCGCGAAATACGCGGCCAGCCATACCAGCCGCGAAGACGTGGCCTGAACGCGCAGAGGATGCGGGAACTTCTCGGGCGCCTCGGGATGCTCCTGCTTGAAAACCAGCACGCGATCCTGTCCCGCGCGCCCGCGGAGCTCCAGCCAGCTCCAACGACGATCCGTCGGTCGCGCGCAATCGCCCTGGGACTCGTAATCCACCGGCCCCCAGCAGAAAAGCGCGAACTCCGCGAAGAACGGAAGATCGGGCTCCGCGAGAAATAGATCGACCGCGTGCGGGGCCCGGTTACGATCGAGAACGACCTGCGGCAACACGAAACTATTTTAGCCCCGCCGATTCGGGACGTATAGTACGACCATGCACGCGTGGGCCACGGCCGCCCTGGCGGGCATCCTCCTTCAGGATGCGCCCTCGGAGATCCTCGTCGGCACCTTGCAACGACACGAGCAGACCGGTGCGTTCACCGTGGACGACGATCCCGTCACGTTCCCGCGGACCGCGCCGTCGAACGCCTCTTTCGTCGGCAAACGCGTGCAGGTGGTGGGCCGCCGCGCCCTTCCCGAGGACCCGATCGAGGTCGCGCAGATCGTCGAGGTCGAGCCGCCGGAACGGGACCTCGTGCTCGACGTCGAGGCGACCGGGCCGGAGGACGCGCGCGTCGAGGTTGAAGTGCGCGAGTACTACCCCGGGACCGGCCACGCGCATGCCGGCTCCTGCCGCGTCCATGCCTGGACGCGCCGCCGCGTCGATGGCGAGCGGCGCGCGAAGGCGAAGATCCGCCTGCCGGCCTACAAGGGCGGCCCGCCCACGCGGGTCTATCTGCGCGCGACGACGCCGGGCTGCGCGCCCGCCGAGTCGCAGGAGTTCTGCTGGAACGCGGAGGAATGGGTGGATGCGGACCTCGCGAAGGTGGAAGGCCCGCGCGCCGTCGCGCTCGCGCTCAAGACGCCATGATCATCACGACTCCCTCGCTGTCGATCAAGAAGGTCGACGTGTTCGCCGCCCTCTTCAAGGCCCAGTTGCCGGACACGCTCAGCGTCATTCGCGCCGCGCTCAAGGAATGGAACGCGGTGCACGTCGCCGTGGATTCCGTAGGCGCGCTGCGCCGCGGCACGGCGACGAAGGAGCAAATCCGCGGCGAACTGCTCAAGGAGCTCGCGCCCGATGCGGCCCTCCTGGACCCGATCTACCGCATCGCCACGCCGGAGATCCCGCCGGGGACCTTGGCGACCTTCGTGCCCGACGCCGTGCGGCCGCGTTTGGCGCCGGAGTACCAGGGCTGGACGTACGTTCCCTACCGGGAAGGACGCGCCCGCGTCCGCAAGATCTGCGAAGCCGCGCTGGGACGGGAACCCCAAGGTCCCATCGGCATCGCGGACGCCTTGGCCGGATCATTCAACGGATCCGCGGTGATGGACGAATCCGTCGGGACGTTGGCCACGCCCACGTTCAGACGCACGCTGGAGGGGCTCCTCAAGGCGGACGAGCCCGTCACCTTCTGGGATACGGCCTTCGCGTTTGAGGCCAAGGGCGCGGACATGCTCGCCCAAGCCGACTACGTCCTGCACGGGCCGGATCGCACGTACGACCAGCTCTACTTCGATTCGGCGAATGCCTCGTGGTTCCTGGTCCTCCATCCGGGGCACGGCAGGATGCGGTTGGGCCTGCTGGCCTGAAGCAGCCCGGCTGCCCGTTCATCGGTTCGCCTGTTCCTCCGCTCAGCCGTTGAACGGATGAACCGGCGAACGGATGAACGGTTGAACGGGTGAAGGGTTGGGGCTTGCGAAACTGAACGACCTTGCTATAGTCGCAGGCCGTACGTTGGAGGATCGCTTATGTCCTTGTGCACCCTTGTGACGACGGCGGTGCTGCTGGCCGCCCCGCAAGATGAAGACGTCCAGAAGCTGCTTCGCGCGGGCGACGACGCTTACACCAAGCGCGATCAGCAGGATCAGGCCGCCAAAGCGGTCGAATCGTTCAAGATGGCCATCGCGCTCGACGAGGCCTGCGTCGAGGCTTATTGGAAAATCGCGCGCACGTATTACTGGCTGGGCTCCCGCGAGCAGGAGTCGGCCAAGGCCGCACCCCTGTATCGGGAAGGCATCGATTACGGGAAGATCGCCATCTCGATCGACGAGAACTGCATCGAGGCCCATTTCTGGCTGGCCGTGATGTACGGGCTTTTCGGGCAGGCCAAGGGGATCCTCCAGAGCCTCGATCTGGTCGACCCGATGAAGGCGGAGCTCGAGTGGGTGCTCAAGAAAGATGAGAAGTTCATGATGGCGGGCCCGCATCGCGTGTTGGGCCGGCTGTATTTCAAGCTGCCCTCTTTCAAGGGCGGCGACCGGGAGAAGGCCAAGCAGCACCTGCGCCGCGCGATCGAGCTGGCGCCACAGAACCTCCTGAACTACTACTACCTCGCCGAGGTCCACTACAACGAAGGCGACTTCAAGGCCGCCAAGGAGAACCTCCTCAAGCTGCTGGAGCAGCCGGACGATCCCAACTGGCTGCCGGAGTGCCGGCAGCAGCGCGAGGACGCCAAGCGGCTTCTCGCCGCGGTGGAGAAAGGTTAGGCCATGTCCATGAAGATGAAGCTGACTCTGGGCGGAGCGGTATTGGCGGTGACGGGCGCCGTCGCGTGGGTCGCGATCGGCGGGTGCTCCATCGATCCGACCGTCGCTCAGCCTTACAAGGAGCGCGACCTCAAGGCGGAAGAGATCCGGACGATGCTCACGGGCGGCGACTTCAAACAGAAGATGGAGGCGCAGAAGCAGATCGACAAGCTCGAGCCGGAAGAGAAGCTCGGGCTGCTCGTGACGCTCTCGAACGACTCCGATCCGGCGGTGCGCTTGATCGCCATCAAGAAACTCCGTCCGATCGAGGACGCGCGCGCGAAGGAACGCCTGGCGCAGATGGCCAAGGAAGACCCCAACGAGATGGTGCGGCAGCAGGCGGGGAAGTAACGGTAGAACATGCCTGCGAAACCGGCAAGCCATCGGTGCTCGCAAGGCACGGATTCCGGAATCATGGCCTTGTGGGATCGAGCGCACTTCCCGGACGTTCTGTCCTACGAAGACCGGGAGCGCATCTTCCTCCAGGATGAATGATTCAACGCTCGGATCAAGGAAGGGCACCTCGTTCCATTTTCCTGCAGCGGGGATGGCGAGTGGGGTTTTGACATCCGCCTCGGTAACTCAGTCCAGCCGGCTTTTCTGACGTCCGATGAGGCCGCCATCTCCATTTCCTCCGACACATACCTTCTCGTATCGGAAGGCGACCTCACGGCCGGTGGTCCCCTTGGATCATGGGGGGAGGAAGCAGATTCAGCCCTACTCGGGCTTCTGCTTCAAGAAGAGGCCACTTCTGCCACTCTGTCATGGACCACCGGCCATGAGT
>JACPRB010000084.1 GCA_016190155.1 Planctomycetota bacterium | reverse complement strand
GCGGGCGGAATTGCAGCGCCTTCTCGAACGCGGAGGCGGCGTCGTCCAGATGACCTTGCGCGAACTCGGACAGGCCCAGGAACAGGGGGATCTCGGCGACGCCGGGGGCGCCCCGAGCGGCCTCCCGCAGAAGCGAAACCGCATCGCCATGCCGATCTTCGAAGAGGGCGACGACGCCCTTCGCCAGCGCCGGTTCCCAGGACGAAGGCGTCGAGCCCTTGGCGAACTTCTCCGAGGCGAACTGGAGATCGCGGAGGGTGGCGTCGGCCAGACGACGCGCCTCCGGATTGGGAGCGGGCAACTCGATCTCGACGGACGCCGGGGAGGCGACGAGCTTCGGAGGACCCAGTTCCACGAGGTAGCGGCCCAGGAGGACGCGGGCTCGCGTAAGGTAGGTTTGAGCCGCCTCGGGGTCGAGCTGAAGCGACCGGGCGAAGTCTTCTTCCGCCCTTCCCCATCGACCTTGCCAGGACAAGCACCGGGCGCGTTCCCGATACGCCGCCGCGAAATCGGCATCGAACGCGAGGGCGTTCCCCAACGCTTCTTCGGCCGTCGTCAGCAGGTCCTCGCCCACGCCCTCGGGGTTCGCCTCATATTGCTCGAGCATCTTGAGGGCTTCCTGATAGGGAACCTCCGCCTGCGCTCGAGCCGCATTTTTCCTTCGAGAGCCCACCAGAACGGAGACCGTGACGGCCACCGCAAGCAGAACCACGGCCAGGACGGAGCCGGCGACGGCGCGCCTGCGGTTCCGTCTCCAGAGCCGCCGCGCCCGCATCATCGTGGTGCTGGCCCGGACGCTCACGGGCTCGCCCGAGAGGTACCGCTTGAGGTCCTCGGCAAAGGCCTCGGCGCTGGCGTATCGGCCCTCGGGGGCCTTGCACAGCGCCTTCATGCAGATGGATTCCAGATCGCGATGAACGCAGCTGTTCGGCGGGGGAATGGGGTCGTCCTGCAAGATGGCCTGGTAGAGTCTGCTGAGCGTGGCTTGGTGGAAGGGAGGCGTGCCGAAGAGCGCCTCGAAGAGGATCGCCCCCAGCGAGTAGACGTCGGTGGCCTGTCCGATGGAGCCATGATCCGACCGCACCTGCTCGGGAGCCATGTAGAGGGGCGTCCCCACGACGACTCCCGTCTTGGTCAGTTTTCCCGTCTCGTCCAACAGCTTGGCCAAGCCAAAGTCGGCGACGTAGGGTTCCAGCTTCGGAGTGACCAGGATGTTGGCGGGTTTGAGGTCCCGATGAACGACCCCTTGTTGATGAGCGTGATGGACGGCCCGCGCCACTTTCTCCAGGATCCTGATGCAATCCGGAGTGGAGATCTTCTTTTTCTCGATCCATTCCGACAGCGGATGGCCCGGTACGTACTGCATCGCCATGTACGGCACATTGCCGAACGACCCGGTCGTGTAGACCCGGATGATGCCGGCGTGCTCCAGACGGGCGATGGCCCGGGCTTCCCGTTCGAATCGCTCCAGAAGGCCGGGCGCGCCGGTGGTGGCATGCATGACCTTGATCGCCACCAGGCGCGTGAGCTTGACCTCGCGCGCCAGGTAGACGGCGCCGCAGCCGCCTTCTCCCAAACGGGCGATGATCTCATGACCGGGCACCTGGGGAAGGTCCTCATCGGGGCAGAGCAGGCGCTGGCAGGAGCGGCACCGGAGCTCGGCGGACGATGCCTCGGCGGAGAACGCGTTGGGGGATCCGCAGAACTTGCAGACCAGGCTGAATTCGGTCGTGGAATGTTCCATGCGGGCCGCGCGTGTCCCATAAAATATTACCCCCTCCCATGAAGGACGACAACACCGCCTCGCGCGCTGAATCTCACGGCCCTTCGCCGACGACCACGGAGCCCGCGATACGATCGTGCGCGGCGCCCCGATCGTCGATCACCTCCACGTCGAGCGGCATCGTACCCACCGCCGCCGTGGCAGGAACGGCGACGTCCACCGAAACCGGACCGGATTGTCCCGGCAAGAGCGTCATCGCCGGCGAAACATGCGACGTCCCCTCGGGAAGCGTCACGCGCAGGAAGAAGGTCCCGGCCACCGGCCCCGAATTGAGGACATCCGCCGTCAACGGGAAGCCCTGCCCTCTCCGTGCGGTCCCCGGGATCAGCAGCGATCCAGGAACCACCCGCAGAACAGGAGCCCACGCCGCAGGAACGAGCATGAATCGCGGATCGTGCCACAGCAGCGGAGGAACGCCCAGGAGGTCGAGACGTCGTCCCGCGACGTTGCCGGCCGCGTTCGGCGTGATCGTCGTACGAAGCACCCAAACCCCGGGCGCCGGCGCCGTTCTCGTCACGCGACCGCTCTCGTCCAAGGCGAAGGAGTGGCTGTCCGTGGCGCCGGTCGGATCGGTCAACGCGAGCGTCAAGGCCGAGCCGGAGCGCACCTCGATCAGGAACGCCGGCGTCCCCTCGGGAACGACCATGTAGGCCGACCATGAAGAGCCCGGGATCTTCCATCCCGGCGAGACATCCAGCGCGGCCGGTCGCGCCAAATCCACCTTATACCAACTGGGATCGCCCGCAAGGCGAAGCGCGTACATTCCCGGTGCCGATGTCGTCACCGACCACGTCACGGGGTTCATGCCGACCTCGCTGTAGTGCCGGCTGATGGTGGCCAACGTCGCGCCGTCGGGCGCCTTCCATTCCAGGTCGAACCGTCCGTTCACCGTCGTCACGCGCGCCGTGATGTCGATGGTCTCGTTGCCGGCGGAAGGGACGATGACCTCGCCGCCCCAATTGCCCCACCCCGGAGCGAGCCGGGGAAGGTCGGCCCGGTCGAGCGGGACGAGCGGCACGTCGCGAATCCCGGCCGCCGCCATCTCCGGAAGCGTCGCGGAGCCGAACAGCGTCAATCCCTCGTCCACGAGCTGTCGCGTCTCTTCAGGCGAGAACGGGGTCGTGTTACGCAAGGCGGTCAGATCGGCATCCGTGAGGCCGTAGCCTCGCAAGACCGACTCCAGCTGATCGCGGTGCGGCCGCAGCGTCACGACACGCTCGCTGCCGATCCGATTCACGTATCGATAGGCGGCCTCCGCGTCGGCACGCGAGATCCCCGCGTAGGTCTCGCGCTGCAACTGGTCCTGCCAGCGCGCGCGGAAGTAAGCCCAATGCGCCAGCTGGCGAAGCCGCTCCTGGACTTGAGGGACGCCCGCGGAGACCTCCAGCGCCTCGGCCAGGTCGCGGAAGGCCAGCCCGAATCCCAGCGGCCCCTCGCCCAAACGGTCGAGGTGCTGATAGAAGCGTTCGGCGGGGATTTTCGCCGGGCCGAACGCGCGCCGGTAGAAGTCCTGCAGGAGCACCTCGGGATCCGCAGCCGGATCCCAGCAGAGCTGAGCCCCGAGCCAGTACAATCGCCCCTTCGGTCCCCAGTTGTCGGACACCTCCGCGACGAAATGGCGCACCCCTTTGCGCCTGGCCAGCAGGAGGTTCTCGAGCTTGGGTCGCGGATCGTACCATTCGTCCCAATCGTATTGCCAGACGTCGAAATAGTCGTACAGCCCCACGAGCACGCCCTTCTGCAAGAAGCCGTCGAAGCGCTCCTCAAGCGTGAGCGCGCGGCCGTCGTTGGTGCCGCTGTAGCGCTGGAATGTGGTCACCTGGACGAAGACGTTCGGTTCCAGCGGGTAGGAGGGGATGCGGCTGTACCACGAGTAGCTCAGGACGCTGGCGTATCGCCCGGGGACCTCCTGCTGGAGCATCTTCGCCACCTCGTTGGTCAAGCCGAAGGCCTTGTCGGTGATGACCTGGCCGCTGTACAAGCCGTTGACGCGCCACTCGTCGCACCAGATCGTGTTGCCGTCCGGCGGACTGATGGGCACCGAAAGGTTCGCCTGTTGGGTTCTGGTCGTGTGATGCAGGCGAGTCGGATTGGCCAGCCAGGTCCTGGCGAATTCCTGAGCGCGGCGGATGACCTCGGGATGATCCGGGTGGAGTTGTTTGGGCGTGACGCCGTCGGCGTAATAGCAAACGGCATCCGGAAAGTCCCTCGCGAGCTCGACCTTGTCGGCGATGGAACCCCAGGAATGTTGCGCCGAGTAATGAGCCGGCCCGACCATGCGATTTCGCGTGATCCACTGGCCCCAATCCCGCCCCCCCGAAGGCACGGCCACCAGATGGCCTGCTTGCATTCCATACTGGCGTTCGAGAAAGAGCGGGGCATGGACTTCGTCGCTCGGGGACAGATCCGCCAGGGCCTCCGGCACCACCTCCCATGCCGGATGCGGAAAGAACCAGCGCACGCCCATCTTGTGCAGAAGGATGTACGCGCCGTGGAGCGCGGCGATGGGCGTCTTGCCCGTGATGCGGATGCCGGTGTCGTCGACCCTGACGTGGACGGCTTCGTCGTTGGATCCGGCCAGCCGCGCCGACGCCCCGTTCACGTCGAGACGGATCGCGGGACCGCCGACGTCGCCCTGCGCGACGTTCCACGCGCGCCCCGAAACGCGATCGAGATACGTTTGCAGTTCTTGGGCCGCGCGCTGAAGGGGCGTGTCGACGGGATCGTCCGTCCCGACGACGGCGATTGTGGAAAGGACGTTCCAGCCGCTCCAGGAGACGGGCTGGATCGACTGGTCGTGCCGATCGTCTTTGTTGCAGGCGCCGAAGAGGCACAGAACGAGCAGCGCCTGGAGTGCAAGCGGTCTAATTTTCATGTTCATGACCTCCACCATCTATTCGGAACGGGCTCGCCGGCATTTAAGAGAAACGTCGAAACCTGCGGCGCTCCTCACGTCCTGTTCATGGCCGAGGACGCGCTCGGGGCATCCCACTACGGACGATTGACGCAACGAGGCCATCGGTGGAACTTCAATAGCCCCACCTTCTCCCTGCTCCAGGGTCAGCGGATCGAGCGCCTCGTCGTGCGAACGGCCCTTTCGTGGAAGAGAACCGTCGACGCGTTCGAAGCGCGGGACGTCCCGATCGAATTCCAGTAGAGCTTGCCCCGGCGCCCGACCCCACGCATGATGGGAGCCCATGGACGACACCTCCCTGGGCGGCCCCAACGTGCGCTTCCAGCCCACCCCTTGGACAATGGTCCTGCGCGGCGATGCCCAGGCCCTGGAGCACCTCGCGCGACTCTACTGGAAACCCGTCTACTTCTACGTCCGCCGGCGCGGATGCGACATCGAGACCGCCAAGGATCTCACGCAGGAGTTCTGGGCCACGATCCTCGAGCGCGCCTCGCTCGATCAAGCCGACCCCTCGCGCGGCCGCTTCCGCACGTTCCTGCTGGCGACTCTATCCAACTTCCTCGCCGACGAAGCCCGGGCGGCGGGCCGACAGAAGCGCGGCGGCGAACGGCGCGTATTCTCGATGGACTTCCACGAGGGAGAGACGCAGCTGCGCCTGGAGCCCGCCGTCGACGACCCGCCCGAGGCGGCGTTCAACCGCCGCTGGGCCCGCGCGCTCCTGCAGCAGGCCGTCGAGGAGCTGAAGCCGCCCTACCTCGACGCGGTCAAACTCCACTTGGCGAGCGAGAAGGAGATCGCCACCAAGCTCGGCGTCTCGGAAAGCGACGCGAAGAACACCGTCCATCGGGGACGCGCGCAGCTGCGGGAGATCCTCGTCGCCAAGATCCGCCAGACCGTGGATGATCCTGACCAGATGGAGCAAGAGATCGCCGAGTTTCTCAAGGCGATTCGGTGAAACCTGGATCTCCCTTCGACTTAAATAGGCGCCGAAGGAGAACCTGTTATGAGAACCCTGATCCTGAGCACGTTGCTGTGCGCCCCGCTGGGCGGGACGCTCCTGGAGATCCCCTTGGACGAAGCCTCCCCAGGGAAAGCGGAGGAGCTGGCCAAACGATTCCAAGAAGTTCCGATAGCGGTGTTGGGCCACACGTGTGCGTCTCGAGAAAGCCGAGTCTTCCGATACGATGCCTGCGTCGATTGCGGCGCCGCATTCAAGATCGAAACGGAAACCGTCGCCTTGGATGTGCGCGACAACGTCCTCAGCGTCGGACACGGCGGTCGCGGCCCGCTGTGCGTGTTGCGGCTGTCGGCCATCGAAAAGATCCTCCAAGAAGCGGGCGTCAAGCCGATCCGCGGAAAATTCCTCGACGGCCACTTCGCGCTCCACGTAAGCGGAGGCAAGGCGAAGGAATTCGCGGTGGAAGTCGGGATGCTCGATGGCGTCGATGATTTCCATTTCAGCGAAAATGTAGTTTATGTCAACCAGGAGAGGAGCCGACCGGTGGAGTTCGCCTCGCTGCAAAAGATCGCCCGGGAGCAAGAAGTGAAGATCGACGACATTTCATGGGTCTTGAGCCGATGCATGGGTAAGGTGGGCTTCACCAATAAGAAATGACGACCACGTGCCTTAAATGCGGCACCGTCGCGGTCGCCGAAGAGGTCGAACGCGACTTCGCGGGGATGTGCCCGGCCTGTCTCGCCGGGTTCGCCTTCGAGACCCCCGAGGAGCTCCAGACGCTGGGCAAGTATCGGCTCACCGGGCTCCTCGGGTCCGGGGGCATGAGCGTCGTCTACCGCGCGGACGACCCGGATCTCGGCCGCGCCGTGGCCATCAAGGTCCTCCGACCCCACTTGACGGAACCCGAACAGGAGCGGTTCCGGCAGGAGGCGCGCCTGCTCGCGCGTATGCGACACCCGAACATCGTCCCGATACACGACTACGGCATCGAGCACGGCTGGTCCTACACCGTCATGGAGCTCGTTCAGGGTCGTCCCCTTTCCGATCACCTGAACGCGCCTCGCCGCGATCTCGTCGCCCTCGTCCGCAAGGTCGCGCTGGCGGTCCAACACCTCCACGAGCAGGGAATTCTCCATCGCGATCTCAAGCCCGCCAACATCCTGGTGGACGAACGTTTCGAGCCTCGCGTCGCCGACTTCGGCATCGCCAAGAGCGCCGACGCGAGTCTGACGCCCTCCAACGCGCTGCTGGGCACGCCCGCCTACATGTCGCCCGAGCAGGCGAAGGGAGACGATCTGGACGCGCGCAGCGATGTCCACGCGCTGGGGGCGGTGCTCTATGAGTGCCTGGCGGGGCGCCCTCTCTTCGAGGGCAAAACGCCCGCGCAGGTCCTTGACCGCGTGCTTCACGACGATTTGCCGGCGCCGCCCGCGGAGGCGCCGCTCGCGCGCATCTGTCGGAAGGCGCTCGAGAAGGATCGGACGCATCGCTACCGCTCCGCCGCGGAGTTCGCCGACGACCTCGGGCGATACCTGGAAGGCAAACCCGTGCTGGCTCGCCGGGCCGATCAGCGGACCGCGCGCCTCGTCCGGCGCTGGGCCACGCCGGTCCTCGTGGTCTTGTCGGCGGGTACGCTGGTCTATTTCGCCATGCGTCCTCGCCGGGACGAGAACATCGACACGCTCATCGCGGCCCTTTCCGACAAGGACCTCGCCGGCCGGCTGAGTCGGATCGTCGAGCTGTATCGCAAGGGGGACTACCGGCTGGCCACTCCGATGTTCGGCAAGTATGACTACCTGCTGGCGTCCGCGACTCCGGAGAAGCTGGGTCTGACGCCCGCCCAACACGCGCGTCTTCGCCAGCGGGCGCTCGTGTACTTCGCGCTCTGCCAGTGGCGCTCGGGGCGCGAGAACGAGGCGCTGCGATTGATGAAGCAGGCCAGAGATGCCGGATTCGTGGACGACGGTTCCTTCGACGTGGACGATGCCTTCCGCGCCATGCGGGACGATCCGCGGTTCACGGACGTGCTGCCGCGAAAGTGACCGTTCAGCCGTTCACAGGGTCTTGCGCTTACCCGCTTCTGCGTGCGAATTCTTTCGCGAAAGGCCGCGTAGGGCCGGCGGAGAACGGATGGCCGCGCGAACCAGAAGCCCCGAATGGACGAACTCGTGAACGCTTCCTCACGGCGAGACAGCTGCACGGTCAGCCGGATTGCAGTGTCCACGAGAGTGACATCGGCGACGGGGAACTGCTCGTGGAGGATTCATGCCATGAGTTTCGCACCCGTCATCGCATTCAGCTCGTTCCTGTTCACGATGCCTGCGGCCGCTCAAAAACAATCCCGCCTCCGCACCGAAGTCCGGCACACGTTCCCAAGGCGGCCGGTCTCGCAACCGCCGTTCTTCGCAGGCTTCGCGGCGCTCCAAGGCGAAAACAAGAGCGGAAAGGGATCACGGACGTGTTGGGCAGGATCCCGGCGCGGCAGACTGACCGTGCCTGTGGGTACGGAGGGCGGCGGAGTCCTTGGAAGCGTTGTTGCAGCATACTGATACAACCCGAGAGCGCAGATGTATTCGCCCGTCTCGAGGAAGTGCAGATCGTGATGCAGATTCACCCACCACCGCGATTCCTCGACCAGGAGCGTGCGGCCCTTGCCCGTCGACGGATCGAATGTGCGCAGTTCCAGCCGCCGCTGATCCCGCGCCTGCGTCTGCACGAAGAGCCTTCCGTCCGGCGATGCATGCCGCGAGCCCCCCGTCGCGCGTCTCGCGCCAGCAGTCTTCGGGATCGTTGCCCGGGTCGCCAATGGGGGGGCTCTTCGATCATGCGCGCGAGATGATAGCGTGCTCCATTCGCGCCGTACAGAGCCGCCTGTCGAAGGGCCCGCCTGACGTGTTGCCATTGCCCCTTCGAGTCCCTCGCGCAATGGCCCCTTCTCCAATGCCAGGCGTTGCGTCGCGACTTCGTCGCATGTCCCTCTCTCTTGGCCTTCGCCATTGACTCAGCCCCGGATCTGAAGTGTTACAGGGTATGAGTACATTTTTGATACATCATGTCCATTAACAATGTATACTTGCGGATATCGACGAGCATGCGGACGTTCGTGCTGCGGCGGGGGGCGAGGAGCAAGAATTCTAAGGCGATCAGTTATGGCCACGTTCAGACGCCTCGTCTATCTGACCGCCATCGTCTCGCTCGGGCTGCTGCCCGGAATCCCGACGCAGGCGCAAGATGCGCCCGTCGTTGGAACCGGCACTGATGCTTTCCATGCACCGCTCGTAGGCGAGGGGTACGAGTTCGGCCCCTTGGGCAATCCCGCCTACCCCAATTTCAAACTGACCTCGTCTGAGCCCGTGCGGCTCGTGCTTCAGGTGTCGCACGTCTGCGTCACCTCGGT
>JACPRB010000078.1 GCA_016190155.1 Planctomycetota bacterium | reverse complement strand
TGCGTCGGGCAAGAGCACGCTGGCGTACGTCCTGGCCGGCCGCGAGAACACCGTCGTAACCACCGGCGAAGTGCTCTACCAGGGCAAGAACTTATTGTCGATGCCGCCCGAAGATCGCGCGCGCGAAGGCGTCTTCCTGGGATTCCAGTACCCCGTGGAAATCCCCGGCGTCGGCAACAGCTACTTCCTCAAGAGCGCGCTCAACGCCCTGCGCAAGCACCGCGGCCTGCCCGAGCTCGACGCGCACGAGTTCCTCGCCGTCGTCAAGCAGAAGGCCAAGCTCGTGCAGCTCCCCGACGCGCTCCTCAGCCGGCCCGTCAACGAAGGCTTCTCCGGCGGCGAGAAGAAACGCAACGAGATCCTCCAGATGGCCGTGCTGGACCCTCGCCTGGCGATCCTCGATGAAACGGATTCGGGTCTGGACATCGACTCGCTCAAGATCGTCGCCGACGGCATCAACACGATGCGATCGAAGGACCGCGCGATCCTGCTCATCACGCACTACCAGCGTCTTCTCAGTTACGTCGTGCCTGATTTCGTGCACGTGCTCGTCGACGGACGCATCGTGCAGTCGGGAGGAAAGGAACTGGCGTTGGAATTGGAAGCCAAGGGATACGGCTGGATCCAGAATGTCTAGGGAAACCTTCATCGCGGACTTCGAACGGCTCGGACGCGACGGCGCGTTCGCGGAGCTGCGCCGCCGGGCCATCGACCGCTTTGCGGCCCTCGGCTTCCCCACGGGCCGCGAGGAAGAGTGGCGATTCACCGACGTCACGCCCGTGGCGGAGACCGCCTTCAAACTGGCCGCCGGCGCTTCGCTCGCAGGCCCGCTGGCGGAGACCGCGCGGGGGCCCCTCAAGGCTTGCCAGCTCACGTTCGTCAACGGCCGGTACGCCCCCCAGTTCTCGAATCACGACGCCGCGGCGGAGAGCCTGGGAGCGCTCCTGAAGAAAGGCGCCGCCCCTTTGGAGGCCCACCTCGGACAGCAGGCTTCGGGCGACAAGAATCCCTTCGCCGCGCTCAATACGGCGTTCTTCCGGGACGGCGCGGTTCTGCGCATCCCCAAAGGCGCCGTATTGGAGCAGCCGCTGCACCTGCTGTTCATCTCCGTGCCGACCGGCGAGCCGTTCGTCACCCACCCCCGCATCCTCATCGTCGTCGAAGAAGGCGCTCAGGCGACCATCGTGGAGAGTTACATCGGCCCCGCCGGCGGCGTCTATCTGACGAACGCCGTCACCGAGATCTTCGCCGGCCCCGAGAGCCTCATCGACCATTACAAAGTGCAGCGCGAAAGCGCGCAGGCGTTTCACTTCGCGACCCTGCAGGCGCGTCAGGACCGCGCCAGCGTCTTCGCGTCGCACTCCATCTCCCTGGGCGCCGCGATCGCGCGCAACGACATCGGGACGGCGCTCGACGGCGAGGGCGCGGAATGCACCCTCAACGGCCTCTATGAGGCGGGCGGCCGCCAGCTCGTCGATCACCACACGATGATCGACCACGCCAAGCCCCACGGCACCAGCCGCGAGCTCTACAAGGGCATCCTCAACGGGCAGGCGCGCGGCGTCTTCGACGGCCGCATCATCGTGCGCCCGAACGCGCAGAAGACCAACGCGATGCAAACCAACCGGAACTTGCTGCTCTCCGACAAGGCGCTGGTCAACACGAAACCGCAGCTGGAGATCCTCGCCAACGACGTCAAGTGCAAGCACGGGGCGACGATCGGACATCTGGACCGCGACATGATGTTCTATCTCCGCTCGCGCGGGATCGGCTTCGAGGAAGCCCGGCGCCTCCTGATCCACGCCTTCGCCAGCGAGATCGTCGACGAGGTCAAGGTGGACGCCGTCCGCGCGCAGCTCGGCGGCTGCCTGCACATCCTCGCGGAGGCGCATCCATGAAGATCGCGTCGCACGATGACTTCCCGATCCTCAGCACGAAGGTGCGCGGGAAACCGCTCATCTACCTCGACAACGCGGCCACGACTCAGAAGCCGCGACGCGTGATCGACGCGATCCGCTCCTACTATGAGACGATCAACTCCAACGTGCACCGCGGCGTTCACCACCTCTCCGAGCTCGCCACGAAGGAGTACGAACTGGCCCGGACGAAGGCGGCCCGCTTCATCGGCGCTCCGGATGCCCGCGAGATCGTCTTCGTGCGCGGAGCGACCGAAGCGATCAACCTCGTGGCCCAGTCGTGGGGACGCGCGCACGTCGGCGCCGGCGACGAGATCCTCATCAGCGCGATGGAGCACCACTCCAACATCGTGCCCTGGCAGATGCTGTGTCAGGAGAAGGGCGCGACGCTGCGCGTGATCCCGATCAACGACGCCGGCGAGCTCATCCTCGAGGAATTCGAGAAGCTCCTGACGGCACGAACGAAGATCGTGGCGGTCGCGCACGTCTCCAATGCGCTGGGGACGATCAATCCCGTCAAGCGCATCATCGAGACCGCGAAGCGACGCGGCGTTCCGGTCCTCGTCGACGGCGCGCAAGCGGCCCCGCACGTGAAGGTTGACGTCAGAGATTTGGGCTGCGACTTCTACGCCTTCTCCGGCCATAAGGTGTACGGGCCCACAGGGATCGGCGTGCTCTGGGGGCGCTTGCCGTTGCTCGAGGCGATGCCTCCGTACCAGGGCGGCGGCGAGATGATCCTGTCGGTCACGTTCGAGAAAACCGTCTACAACAAGGTGCCCCACAAGTTCGAGGCCGGCACGCCCCACATCGAGGGCGTCATCGGGCTGGGCGCGGCGCTCGACGCCGTCACGGAGATCGGACTCGACGCCGTCGCCGCCCACGAGCGCGACCTCCTCGAGTACGGCACGAAGACGCTGCTGGCGATTCCCGGGCTGAGGCTGATCGGCACCGCGCGCGAGAAGGCGGCCGTCCTGTCGTTCGTCATCGAGGGCATCCATCCGCACGACATCGGCACGATCCTCGATCAGGAGGGGATCGCCATCCGGACCGGTCACCATTGCGCCCAGCCCGTGATGGAGCGATTCGGCGTCCCCGCCACGGCCCGCGCGTCCTTCGGGCTCTACAACACGCGCGCCGAGATCGATGCCTTGGGCGCGGCCCTACGCAAGGTCCGGGAGGTGTTTGCCTGATGTCCGAGCTGGATGATCTCTATCAGGAAGTGATCCTCGATCACTACAAGCGCCCCAGGAACTTCGGCGTGATCGACGCGCCGGATCGCCGGGCGGAGGGCGACAATCCCCTCTGCGGGGACCGCTTCATCCTCACGCTTAAGATGCGCGGCGACGTCATCGAGGAGGTGCGCTTTAAGGGCGCGGGCTGCGCCATCTCGACGGCGTCCGCCTCGATCATGACGGAGAGCGTGAAGGGCAGGCCGAGGGCGGAGGCGGAGGCGCTGTTCGACAAGTTCCACACGATGGTCACGAGCGGCGGCGCGGCCGAGGATCTCGGAAAGCTCGCGGCCTTCGCCGGCGTCGGAGAATTCCCGATCCGGGTGAAGTGCGCCACGCTGGCGTGGCACACGCTCAAGGCCGCTTTGGAAGGAACCCAGGACACCGTGTCCACCGAGTAAAGGAGGTCGATCCATGTCACTCTCTCCACTTTATCCGTCCGAAGCCGTCCAGCCGATGCGCGATGAATTGACCGCCGTGGGCTTCGAGGAGCTCCAGTCGCCCGAGGAGGTCGAAAAGGTCGTCCGCGAGACCCCCGGCGTCGTCATGTGCGTCATCAACTCCGTGTGCGGATGCGCGGCGGGCGCCGCCCGCCCCGGCGTGGCGCTGGCGCTGCAGAACAAGGTGATCCCCGATCGGCTCGTCACCGCCTTCGCGGGGATGGAGCGAGAGGCGGTCGAGCGCATCCGCGCGTTGCACGCGCCGACGCCGCCGTCCTCGCCCTCCATCGCGTTCTTCAAGGACGGCGCGTGCATGGCCGTCATGGAGCGCGCGCACATCGAGGGGCGGTCGCCGCAGGAGATCGCGGAGGACCTGGTCCGCCTGTTCGATCAGGTGTGTTCGCGACCCGGCCCGTCGGTCCCGCCGGAGCGGTTCGCGAAGCTGTCGCACGTCAAGATGTGCGGCTCCCGCATCCCGAGGGTCGGCACTCCATGATGTATGAGGAGATCACGCTCGCGCGCGAGGTCGACGCCGTTCAGATCCCCTACGGCGACAAGTTGAAGCTGCCCGCCGGCAGCCGCATCACGGTTCATCAGGTGCTCGGCGGCAACTTCACGGTTCTGACGGATCAAGGGATGATGGTGCGCATCGACTCGAAGGACGCGGAGGCGCTGGGCGACTTCGGCGTGAAGGCCCGCGAACAGGCCCAGAAGCAGCTGGCGTCGCAGCCGGCCCTGGAGATCCCGCCCGACACGCCCGCCGATCAGGCGGAGATTCTGAAGAAGGTCTGGGAGGCGCTGCGCACGTGCTACGATCCCGAGATCCCCGTCAACATCGTCGAGCTGGGCCTCATCTACGAGCTTCGCATCGATCGCTTGCCCGCGGGAGGTTTCGGAGTCGAGCTGAAGATGTCGCTGACGGCGCCGGGGTGCGGGATGGGGCCGATCCTGGCGGACGACGCCCGGCAGAAGCTCCTCGCCGTCTCCGGCGTGAAGGCGGCCGACGTGGAGGTCGTGTTCGATCCGCCGTGGGATCCCAGCCGGATGTCCGAGGCGGCGCGGCTGCAGTTGGGGATGATGTAAGAGCGCATCCGTTGGCCCGTTCCTCTTCCGTGCTTCGGCGATCAGCCGGAAACCTACGTCTGAATGACCTACCGGCGATTTCGCGTTACGGCCCGAACGCCCTCCTGACTTCCTCCTTCGACAAGACGATCAGCCCCCACAGCCCGAACGGCAATCCCAAGATGCAGCACGACCACGAGCACGGGATGAGCGTCAGAATGCACGCCGTCATCGCCAACCCGTAACTCCTGAGCCGCATCATCTGCAAGCCGCCCAGAAAGACCAGCACATCGATGATGAGACTCAGGACCTGGAACAAGACCCCTGCCGCGCCCTCCATGAACTGCTCCCTCGGATCGCCGAGTTCGTTGGGCCACGTCATTCCAACCACATGGCTCAGAAGGAGCAGGAGCACGAACGCCGCGCCCAAGGCCGCAACAACCATCAAACATACCGCCGGGAATCGCACGGCATCCGCCGCGTCGAAGGGCGAACCCGGCGGCGGTGGCTCGTATCTCGGAACACCTACGGCGCCTGACCCTTTCATCCGTTCACCGGTTCATCTGTTCAGCCGTTCATATGTTCACCGGCGCGGCTGAGTATACGTCGAACGGGCGAACCAATGAACCAAAGAACAGGTGAACGGATGTTTTGCTTGATCCCCCAGCCCCGCCGTCGCTAGCCTACTCCTCCTCATGACCACCACACGCTTCGGCCTGGGCCTCGTGCAGATGCGCTGCACGAACGATCGCGATGAGAATCTCGCCGCCGCCGAACGCGGTATCCGCCAAGCCGCAAAGAAGGGCGCACAGGTCATCTGCCTGCCCGAACTCTTCCGCAGCCTCTACTTCTGCCAAACGGAAGACCACGCGAACTTCGACCTCGCGGAACCCATCCCGGGACCGACCACGCAGGCGCTGTCCGCGCTGGCGCGCGAGCTCGGGATCGTCGTCATCGGCTCCGTCTTCGAACGGCGCGCGGCGGGCCTCTATCACAACACCGCCGTCGTGCTCGACGCGGACGGACACCTCGCGGGGACGTACCGCAAGATGCACATCCCCGACGATCCCCTATACTACGAAAAGTTCTACTTCACACCGGGCGACCTCGGATTCCAGGCGATCCAAACGAAGCACGCGACCGTCGGACCGCTGGTTTGCTGGGACCAGTGGTACCCGGAGGCCGCGCGCCTGACCGCCCTGCACGGCGCATCCGTTCTCATTTATCCCACCGCGATCGGATGGCATCCCAAGGAGAAGAAGCCCCACGGAGCGACACAGATCGACGCGTGGCGGACCATCCAACGCGCGCACGCCATCGCCAACGGCGTCTACGTCGCGGCCGTCAACCGCGTCGGACACGAAGGCCCTAAAGACGGTGGGCTGGAGTTCTGGGGCGCCTCTTTCGTGTGCGATCCGTTCGGGCGTGTCCTGGCCGAGGCGCCGCAGGATCGCCCCGACATCCTGGTGGTCGAATGCGATCTGCAAGACCTCGAGAACATCCGTCGCCACTGGCCATTCCTGCGCGACCGCCGGATCGACGCCTACGCGCCGATCACGGAACGCTCGCTGGAACGCAAATGATGCCGGCCGAGTGGACGCCCCACCGCGCGACGTGGATCGCGTGGCCGCACGAATCCCGCGACTGGCCCGGCCGATTCGGCCCCATTCCCTGGACCTTCGTCGACATCGTGCGCGTCCTCTCGCGCGACGAACAGGTCGCCATCCTCGTGCAAGACGCCGCCGCTGAGCACCGCGTCTCAAGCATGCTCCGCAAGACGTGCATCGATCTCGCCCGCGTAGAGTTCCATCGCATCCCGACCGACCGCAGTTGGATGCGCGACTCCGGCCCAACGTTCGTGCGCGACGCGTCCGACGCGCGTCTGGCCATCCACTGGCGCTTCAACGGCTGGGCGAAGTACCCGAACCACAAGCGCGACGAGACGGTCGGCGCGCGGATCGCGCGGGCCGCGGGCGTCCCCGAGGTCCGTCCGACCCTCGAGGGTCGATGGATCGTGATGGAGGGCGGCGCGATCGATGTCGACGGCGAAGGCACTCTCTTGGCGACCGAGGAGTGCCTCCTCTCGGACGTGCAAGCACGCAATCCAGGAGTGGACCGACGCGAAATCCAACGCGTGTTCGCGGACACGCTTGGCATCCGTCGGGTCGTCTGGCTGGGCCGGGGCATCGTCGGCGACGACACGCACGGACACATCGACGACGTCGCGCGATTCGTGGCGCCCGGCCGGGTGGTGCTCTGCGCGGAATCGAATCCGAAGGACGAGAACTACGCGATCCTCGCGGAGAATCGCGAGCGGCTTCAGTCAGCGCGCGGGCTCGAGGTCGTTCCCCTGCCCATGCCCGCGCCGATCGTCATCGACGGCATGCGCGTGCCGGCCAGCTACGCGAACTTCCTCATCGCGAACGGTCGCGTCCTTGTCCCGACGTTCAATGATCCCGAAGACCGCCGCGCGCTGGGTCTCCTGGCGGAACTCTTCCCCGATCGCGAGGTGATCGGCATCCACGCGCGCGATCTCATCTGGGGCTTGGGGACGCTGCACTGCCTCACGCAGCAGGAGCCGATCGGCGCCCCCTCGGCCGCGGAGGGCTCCTTGTGAAGCCCTCCGCAGCGAGGAAGGTGGCACAGCAACGTGGTGCGTCGATTATCGCGTCCTTTCGAATCGCGCTTGGCGGCCCCGTTCGGACTCGGCACGGATCAGCCGCGAGCGTCCTCGATGCTCCTCCTCAACCTCGGGCTCTTCCTCGACGGCGCGCCCGCGAGCGTGCACGCCTTTCTTCACCGCGCCGCTCTCCCCTCGGTACTCTTGAGCGATCGCGCCCAGGGTCTCGACGAGGTCCTCGTACGGGATCTTCTTCCCCTTGCCCTCGCCCTGTTCCACCGCGTGGCAGAAGATGTCGTCGATGGAAAGGATGCCCTGAAGCGTGTCGTCCTCATCCACGACCGGCAGACGCCGCACCTTGTGTCGCGCCATCTGATGAAGCGCGATCTGGACGTCGTCCTCCCTGTCCACCGCCGCCACTTTCTCCGACATGATCTCGTCGACGAAGATCTCAGACGCCGGAGCGTTGCGTCGGGACAGTTCCAGGGCGATGTCCCGATCGGTGACCATCCCGATCACACGATCGTTCCGGTCCACCACCGGCACCGCGCCGATGTTGTACTTCCTCATGAGCGCGCCCGCCCGCGAGAGGTTCGTCTCACGCGTGGCCGCCGCGACGTCGCAAACGCACAAATCACGCACTTTCATCTCTCCCCCTTCCTGTGAAAAGCGACTCCATCCATCGCGACCGCGTATTCTACAAATGTTCATTATATTTTCAACACCTATATCGAAGGGTTCTTCCGCGCCGCGCTCGCCGCTATATTTCGAACGCCATGGAGTTTTCCCACCCGGGCCCGATCATGACTGTGCGGCGCGCGAAGGACCGCGGCCACGCGAACTACGGATGGCTCGACACCCGCCATACGTTCTCGTTCGCCGACTACTTCGACCCGGACCACACGGGGTTCCGCGGCCTCCGCGTCATCAACGAGGACCGGGTCCGACCCGGCGCCGGCTTCGAAACACACGGCCATCGCGACATGGAGATCCTCTCATATGTCCTCGAAGGCGCGATCGCCCACAAGGACAGCATGGGCCACACCGAGACCCTGCACCCGGGCGAGGTCCAGCGCATGACCGCCGGCACGGGAGTGCTCCACAGCGAGTTCAACCCGTCGACGACAGACCCGTTGCACTTCTATCAAATCTGGATCGTTCCTGATCAAACGGGTCTCAAGCCGGAGTACGAGCAGAAGGCGTTTCCGGAAGGCGAACGCCTCGGCCGCTTGCGTCTCGTCGTCTCTCCCGACGGGACCGACGGATCGCTGCGCATCCACGCGGACGCGCGAATGTACGTCGCGCTTCTCGTGCCCGGCGGACACGTGACCTACGACCTGGCCCCCGACCGCCACGCGTGGGTGCAGGTCGCACGCGGCTCCGTGACCCTCGACCAGGAGACGCTCTCCGCCGGCGATGGAGCCGCCCTCACGGGAGGCGGGTCGCATCCGATCGCGGCGCACGAGCGATCGGAGCTCCTGCTGTTCGATCTCGCGTAACGGCTCCGGCCTGCATCCGATCCCGCGCTCTCCCTATCAAGTCATCGATCTCGCGGATGCGCGCCTCGATGGCCGCCGCGTCCGGCAGAAGCTGCGCGGCAATCGATCGCGCGTCCTTCCCTTCCAGGAAATGCAGGTCCAGGACCTGACGCTCGCCCTCGCTCCATTCATGACGCCGCGCCCGATACGCCGCCGACTCCCCGCGCTCCGCCCGCCGCCGCTCGCCGCCGCGATAGAGCGTCGAGAAACGGCGCCGCAACACGGCCACGAGCTCCGCCTCCGCCCGCGCCAAACGCGTGTACACCGTCTTCGGCGCGATCCCTTCCATCGCCGCGATCCGCGCCGGCTTCAAACCCTCGCCATGCACCGCCAGGAGCACGCGCCGGTACTCGCCGCTCAGCCCCATGAGCGCCGCATAGAGGAAACGCTCGTTCTCGCTTCGGATCAGAGCCTCCAGCGGAGTCGCCGCGGACGGTGATGTCGGCTCCTCCCCCTGTCCGCAGCGCAGCTCGTCGAGCGATTGCACGTGTCGCTTCCGCCGGAGCCAGTCGACGGCGACGTTGCGCGCGATCGCCCGCGCGTACGCCTCGCGGTGCTCCACCGCCGTCCCCTTCCGGATGAGGTCGGCCACCGCCAGCGCGACCTCCTGGCGCAGTTCCTCCTCCTCGTGCGGCGCCAAGCGATACCGCTTCGCGAGAAACCGTCCCGCCGCCTCCAAGAAGGAACGAACGTCCGAGGAATCGCCGGCCGGCCCTTGCATGCGCACGACCATCCGTCATCCTCTCCCCGAAATCAAGCCAAAGCCGCGGCCGATTCTCGTTGAATCCGCCGAATTTCTGGAGAAAATCCACGCCGTGCCGCGACTGCCTTTACGGAGACAAATCGCGGAGGATCCATGAATCTCCTGACCTTGTGCGTCTTGCTCATGTCGGCGCAGGACCCGCTGCCCGCCGCCGGCGACATCATCCGGAACATCGAGGAAAAGAACCGGGCCCTTCAGCCATTCCACGCCGAGCTCGTTTGGAAATGGGACGGCTCATTCTGGTCCCGCCATGGCGACGTCAGCACGCTCGCCGTCAGCCCCGACCGGTGGCTCGCCCTGGAGAACGCCGAAGTCGGACCTTACGGCGAGGTCTTCTACCGTTCTACGCTCCATACGGAGGAGACCTCCGCGACGCGGCACGTCACGCTCGCTCCGCATGAGAAGCGGGCCACCGCTGTGGCGTTCCGATTCCGGCCCGACGACGCCACGGCGGAGCAGCTGCTCGCCGTGAACCTCCTGCCCCGCGCGTTCCTCAGAGATGACTTCACCGTGACGCGGGACACGGACCCCAAACGCTACATCCTCACGCGTCCGTCCGACGGCCTCGCCTACACCGTCGACGCGCGCGATTGGCGCATTCACGCCGTCTCCATCGAAAGCAACGGGAAGCGTGACGAAGAGACCGCGACGTCCTTCTCCGAGATCTCCGGCGTCATGCTGCCGGTCAAGTTCGACTACCAGTCCCTCGAGATTCTGCACGCGCAGGCCGGCCCCGCCGAGCGACCGACTTGGGCTGCGCTCGATGAACTGCCGCCCGAGCCCGCCGACGTCGAGACGGCCGCAGAGACGCTCGTCCCGGAGGACGCCGACTTCAAGGCGCTTTTCGGTCGCGCGGTGGCCATCGCCCTCAGCAAGGGGCCGTTTGCATCTAGGCCCAGCCAGGAACTCCACGACGCCCTGCTTCGCGCCCATGCCCGGCGCGGCGACTGCGAAGTGCTCAACGACATGCTCACCCTCCTGCGATACAGCATGGGCGACGAGGCCGCGCTGCGCGAAACGCCCACGCCCTTGTCTTCTTACGCCGCCGCCATGCTCGACGAAGAGAGCGGACAGCTCGACGCCGCAGAGAAGCGCCTCGCCGGGATCTCCGGCCAGGGCGTCCTCGCCATTCTTCGCGAGTACATGCAGGCGCGGCTGGCGATCCGCAAGACCTCCGATCCGGCCGAGATGCTCAAGCGCATCGTGGATCATCTCCGATCCATCCCCGTGGATATCCTCGAGCCTCCGCTCCTGATCGACATGAGGGACACTCGATCGATCGGCGCCTTTGCCGATGCCTCCGACGACGCATGCGACCAGATCGCGGCGCGCGCCGAGGACCCGCGAATCCACCTCATGCTCGCCCGGCGCTGGCTGAAGAAGGGCGACTTCGCGCGCGCGGAAAAGGCCTACCTTCGCCTGCCCGGCCTCTTCCGATTCTACGATCACGAGATAAACGGGGCCGTCCAGCGCGCCAAGGGGCGCATGCCGAAACTGATCCGCGCGCTCCTCGACGCCGGCTCCGCGGATCTCGCGACCGTCCTCCTTGCCCTTCCCGACCTGGATGACCCGCAGCGCGCGAACATCGTCCAGAACCTCCACACCTTCCTCCAGGGCCATCCGAGCACTCTCCAGCCTCGAGAGGCGGTCGCACTCTACAGCGCGATCGTAACGCTCACGGAGCGCGGCGCAGACCTCGTCGACCTCCTCCGTGTCGCGCTACCCCGACATCCCAGCAACGTCGTCCAAGAGGGCCAGAATCCGGACAAGGAACTCGCCCGCGCGCTCGACGCCGTCGCCCGGAAGAACGCTTCGCTGCGTCACGAGCTACTGCTCCTGATCCCCAAGCTGGACTACATCCATCTGATGGTGATGGGAATCGACATGAAGGCCTTCATGGCCGACATGCGCGCGCGCGCCGCAAAGCCCGACGCGCCGCGTACGGTCTTCCGGATCATCGCCCGGCACATCGACTACGAGCATTCCTACGGCAAGCCTGATCGCGAAGACATTTCCCTCCTCGAATGCGGAATCGAAAGCTACCCCGACCTCGTCGAAGCCCTCATGGCCCTGGCCGACGTTGCGTACCTGAACGACCACGCCTATGCCCGCGCGGCCGAGCTGTACGAACGAGCCATTCTAGCCCGGATAATTCACGAAAGCAGGACCTTCTGGTACGCGAATTGCTTTAAACGGCCCTCAGTGCACGATTTCCGCCACTTTGACAGGAGGGCCCTGTGGGGAGACAGAAACGACAG
>JACPRB010000077.1 GCA_016190155.1 Planctomycetota bacterium | reverse complement strand
CCGCCAGGCACAGCGCCGCGATCCATGTCCAGCGCCTCTTCGCCCGCCGGCGGGAGCCGCGGACGGGCTTCCCGTCCAGGTACCGCTTGACCGCCTCCGCGAATTCCCTCGCATCCGCGTATCGCCGAGCCGGGTCCTTCTCCAGCGCCTTCAGACAGAGCTCTTCGAGTTTGAGGTCCAGACCCTTTCTGATCTCGCTCGGAGGCTTGGTCGCCTGCCGGAGAATCCGGCTGTACAACTCCACCGCCGTCTGCGCCACGTGGGGCGGCTGTCCCACCAGCACCTCGTAGAGAATCGCCCCCAAGGCGTACACGTCGGTTCGCGGGCTGATCTCTCCTCGCCTGGACTCGATCTGTTCGGGCGCCATATAGAGCGGCGTCCCTAAGGTCGACCCCGACCGGGTCAACGCCGTGACGGACTCCAGCAGATGCGCCAGACCGAAGTCCCCCACCTTCGCCTCACCCGCGCCCGTCACGAGGATGTTCTCGGGCTTGAGGTCGCGATGCACGATCCCTTTCTCGTGCGCCGCGCCCACTCCTCGCGCCACCTGCTCCACCAATCCGAGCAGCTTCCGCACCGCCTCTCGGTTCTCGTCCATGACCTCGCGCAGAGAGCGACCCTCGACCAGCTCCATGACGATATACAGCACGCCGCCGGCCTCTCCCGCGTCGAAGACCGGAATCACGTTCGGATGGGACAAGCCCGCGGCCACCCTCGCCTCCCTGAAAAAGCGATACTGGGTCGCCTCGCTGATCCCGCCGACGTCGCTCAGCACCTTGATCGCTACGGGACGCTTCAGGGTCTGATCCCATCCTCGATACACCGCGCCCTGCGATCCCGCCCCGAGCTTCGCCCGAATCTCGTAGCGCGGAATCCGGGGATACTCCGCCGCCCGTTGTGCGTGCTCCAGCGTCAGCTCGGCCAGCTTTTCTTCGGTGATGAGGCCATGCTGAACCAGAATCCGTTCCAGAGGCTGCCGATCCCGTTCCCGCCGGCGCCGGCACTCCGCCAGCTGCCCCGGCGTGATGAGCTTCAGCTCCACGGCCAGTTCTCCCAAGGCCTCCCCGACCTCGCTCATCGGAACGGAGGCCCCGGCCCCGTCCGGTCTCTTCGCTCCATCCGTCGTGCTCATGGCTCGATCATCACCGCATGCTCGCACTCGACCCACGGACTGGCGGCTTCCTTCGCGTCCTGCGCGCGGATGCGCCACCGATAGCGCTCGCCCGGCGTGAGCGGCGGGCTGATGACGGTGACGCTCTGCTTGGGACGCGCGGGAGAGCTGCTCAACAAACCGGTCCCGTCGAAGTCCTGACCGTCGGGTTTGACTTCGACTTGAAGCCGCACGTCGTCGCCGTCGGGATCGTCCAAGACGGCGTTGATCCCCAGCCGCTTCGACTGTTTTACCGTCTCGCCGTGCACCGCTTGCGGCAAGGCCGGCGGCGCGTTGCTCCCGGCGACATCTTCGTAGATTTCCACGGCGGCCAGGAATTGGTCGCTGGTCACCCGGTACGGCCCCTCCGGTCGACCGCGCCACCCGCCGATGATGAGCGCCTTTCCTTCCTCGATCCTCAAAACGGTCGCTCCGTTCCTCTTCTCATGCATCGACGGCTCGGCGTCGGCGGGGCCCGTCCACCGGCTGGCGGCGTAGCGATGAACGCTGTTGATCGGGCCCGCCGAATCGCCCCCGGCCTGGATGACCACTCCCGTGGCGAGGGACACGGTGCAGGTCGAGGCCGCGAAGTGATCACAACCCCGCGGGGTGTCGCTCGCGGGCAACCAATGGCCCGTGGAGGTCTCGTAGATCTCACAGTCCGTTATCCCTCCCCCGCCGGTGTTGCCGGCCACGCGTAGAATCATATCGGCCGATATAGAGACCAGCGCGGATTGGAAACGTGGCCCCATCATGGGGCTGGCCTGGCTCCATCGCCCCGCGCCGACATCCGGCTGGTAGATCTCGCAACTATCCGTCGCCAGGTTCTTCCGGCCTTCGTGATCGATGATTCCTCCGGCCACCAAGACCCTCCCGTCCTGAAGGCCAATCATGGGAAATCTGCATCGCGGCTGACCCATGGAACCAGCGGGTAAGAAGCGCCTGCCGGCCGGATAGAAGAGATCGCAGCTCTCTACGGGACCATACGGATCCGTGAACTCCCGGGCTCGGGTCGACGCGCCCCCGCCCGCCACGAGGACGCGCCCATCCGACAGAAGAACCGCCGCGTGAGTGCTCCGGCCGGAGCTCATCGCGTTTTCGGTCGGCGTCCAGGTGCCGTGCCCGCGCGGGCTCCATACGAACGCCGTGCTGAACGACTGTCGATCGGTCCAATTGTGCCCTCCGGTCAAGAGCACCTCGCCGTTCTGAAGCAAAGTGAGCACGGGCATGGTGCGCTCTTCTCCGACCGGAAGACTCCCGGTGCTCGTCCAGGTCTGGTGCACGGGATCAAACAGCTCGCACGAGCGCAGGACGCGCCGGTTGTTGCCGCCGGCCACGAGGACCCTCCCGTCTTCGAGACGGACGGCTCCGTGATCTTCGCGCCCGGACGCCAAGCCGGCCGTGCCGCTCCACGAGATCCCCAGGAGCGCGGGAAAAACGATCTCTTCCGGGACCACGAAACTGATCGAGAGCCTCATGACGCGCGAAGACGGCAGGCATACCACGTCGGAAGGCTTCGCCGCTTGACCGTCGACTTCCATGCTTCCCCACACCCGCTTCCCCCTGCCGTCGACGAGCACGGGGACCGATGACCGCAGCCACGCCACGTCGTCCTTCCCGCGACACTCAAGGTAGCCCTCCGGAGCCAGGGCGATGGACGTGCACCCCGAACCGACCTGAAGCTCGTAGACGAGTTCCGTTGAACCCGGGGAATCGACCCACAGCACCTCGTCGATGTGATCGCCGGCCCGCAGGTACATCGAACTTCCCTGACTCCCGACGGGGGACATCCTGATCTCCTGGGCTTCGGCCAGGCGCTCCCTCAGCCCCTCCCAGGTCCTCTCGCTCAACGGGAGCTTCTCCCACACCTTCTGCGCATCACTCGGCGTCGCCGGAACCGGCGGAACCGCGCCCGGCGCGCATCGAACAATGCCCAGTTCAACCGGTCCATCCCGGATGATCGTGGGCGAACCGGGGTCGGCCGGCCATTTCACGGCCAACGGCCTCTTCAGCAGGTGCCACGCTCGAGACGGGGGCGGGACGACGGTCGAGGGAGGGCCCTGCCTCGCCCACAGGCGCATCTGAGGGAGCTTCTCACACGCCACGAAATGTCCCGGCTGCAGGAACTGAATCTGCCGGTACAGGTCCGCCGCCTCGGCATAACGTCCTTGTCGCTCCGCCAGAGTCGCCTGCGCGAGCAGATCGCGTATCTTCTGCTCATCTCTCTTCGCTCCGACGGCGAAAGCCGCAGCCACGCACACGACGCCGAAAAGGAACACGCCGGCTACGGCGCACGTGGCACGATGACCCGAGATCCACTTGAGGGACTTCCGGAGCAGACCGGGCGGCTTGACCCGGACCGGCTGTCCCTCGCGACACCGCTTGAGATCCTCGGCGAAATCCGTGCCGTCGGCGTATCTCTGGGCGGGCGCCTTCTCCAGCGCCTTCAAACAGACCAGATCCAGGGCGCGCGTGACCTGGGGATTGCTCCGACGAGGAGAGATCGGCTCTTGGGTCAGAACGGCGGCGGAGACCTCCGCCATCGTCCGCCCTTCGTGCGGCGGACGCCCGACGATCGCCTCGTACAGGATCGCCCCCAGGCCGTACACGTCGCTGCGGGGAGTGACCCGCTTGGACTGCGCCAATATCTGTTCCGGAGACATGTACAGAGGGGTTCCGATCGTGGCGCCCGACTTCGTCAGCGCCGCGCCGGTTTCCGTAAGGTGCGCCAGCCCGAAATCCGTCACCTTCGGCTCGCCCTCGCGCGTCACCAGGATGTTGGCCGGCTTGAGATCCCGATGCACGATTCCCTTCTCGTGAGCGGCTCCCAAACCTCGCGCGGCCTTCTCCACCAGCGCGACGGCCTGATGGACGTTGAGAAGATGCTTGCTCAAGACGCGCGTCAGCGACGTCCCGTCGACCAATTCCATGGCCAGGTAGAGCTGCTCGTCCGCCTCCCCCACGTCGTAGACCGCCACGAGGTTCGGATGGGAAAGGCTCGCCGCGATCCTCGCCTCGCGCAGGAACCGCTGCCGAAGCGTCGGAACCTTGCCGTGCCCCTCGCGCAGCACCTTCAGCGCGACCTGGCGTTCACACGTGCGATCCCACGCCTGGTAAACGATCGCGGAAACGCCCTCGCCGAGCGTCCCCTTGATCTCGTAGCGATTGAATTGAAGCGCCCCTTTCTCGGGGCTTGGCCGACTCTTCTGCGGTTCGTTGGCACTCGACATTGTCTATGGGGTACCAGGAATTATACTCCATCTCCGATGGGGGTCGCGGGGTCGCGATCGGTCCGCGGAGCTTCAAGGCCTCGAGTTCCTTCGCCCCGCCGCCTTGCGCAACCGATCCGCCAGAGCCGCCCCCAACCCCTCTTCCTCGGGTGCCGACACGACGACGACCTCGTACCCTTGCCGATCGATCTCCCGAAGCGCCGCATAAAGCTCGCGCGCCGCCGCCTCCGTCGACGCGGCCAAGGACAGCACCGCCACCCGCCGTCCCCGCGCCCTCAACTCTCTCGCGCGCGCCTCGACCTCCTCGCGACGCGCCAGCACCACTTCCGCGCGCGGCGCGTAGTGCGATTCCAGCTGCCCGGGGGCGCGCACCTCTCCCGTCGAACACGGCCACACCGGTCTGCCGATCGCCTCCTCGAGCGCCTCGCGCGTCACGCCCCCCGGACGCAGAATCGAGAAATCGCCCGATGAAAGGTCGACGATGGTCGACTCGATGCCCACCGCGCAAGGTCCGCCGTCGAGGACGAAATCCACCTCGTCGCCCAGATCGTCCCGGACGTGCTGCGCCGTCGTAGGACTGACGCAACCGAATCGATTCGCCGACGGCGCGGCCACGCCCCCTCCGAACTCCCTCAGCATCGCCAGTCCGATCGCGTGGGACGGCACCCGCAGCCCGACGGTCTCCTGACCGCCCGTCACGATCGACGGGACGCGCGCGTCCTTGCGCAGGATCATCGTCAGCGGCCCCGGCCAGAATCGCCGCGCCAACCGCCACGCCAGTTCGGGAACCTCGGACGCCCACTCCGACATCGCCCGCGCCTCCCCGAGATGCACGATCAGCGGATGCCCCGACGGACGTCCCTTCACCGCGAAGATCCGCCGCACCGCCTCGACGTTCCGCGCGTCCGCGCCGAGCCCGTATACCGTCTCCGTCGGGACCGCCACCAGTCCGCCGGCGCGCAGGACGTCGATGGCCCTCGTCCGCGCGATCCATTCCACCGCTTCCGCGATCGTGGGAACGACGACGCGCCCCCGGTCGCTCAGCACGACGAGTCCGCGCACGCTCGCTTCCACGATAAACGCCGCCGACGTCGCCCCCGCTTCGCCGGGAGTGCGGACGTCGAATCCCCAGCGGAGCCGCTGAAGCGCCTCCGCCTCGGCCGGATCGCGCGCCGTTTCCGCGCTCACCAACACGATCGGTCGGACCATGATGGCGGGATTATAAGGAAACTTCTTCACCATAGGTGATGGCGAAATAGACAATCGGCCAGACGACTCCGGAGATCCGCCGCGCGCGGCACGGCCTTTGCTTCATCCCCGAATTCGTTCTGAGGAAGGTCCCATGATGCACGCCTGGTGTGTCTTCGCGTTGTTGCTCCAGCAACCGACGCCGCCTGAAGAGGGGCCGGAGAAGAAGGTGGTGATCACGGCATCGCCGCTCAATCCGAAGGACATCTTCGACACGCCCTATTCGGCGGACGTCGTGACGAGCGAGCGCATCCGCTTCTCCCGGTCAACCCCGGAGGCCCTAAGGGAGGTCCCGGGCGTGAGCCTGCAGAAGACGGCTCACGGACACGGCTCCCCGTTCATCCGCGGTTTCACGGGCTTCCGTAACGTCTTCCTCATCGACGGCATCCGGCTCAACAGCTCCATCTTCCGCGAAGGGCCCAACCAGTATTGGAACACGGTCGATCCCTTCATCATCGAACGGCTCGACATCGTGCGCGGCCCCTCCAGCGTCCTCTACGGAAGCGATTCCATCGGCGGCACGGTCGTCGCCTATACCCGCGAACCCCGGGAGGGCGAGCGGGGACCCCACGGCCGCCTCAGCTATCGCTTCGCCGGCGCGGAGCGCTCGAACATCGCGCGCGCGGAAACGTGGGGCTCTCAGGACTCCCTGGGCTGGCTCGCCGGCGTCTCGGTCAAGGACTTCAACGACATCGAGGGCGCCGGTCGCACCGGCCGCATGCCGAAGACCGGCTACGACGAATACGACGTCGACGCCAAGTTCGTGGTCCGACTCGACGAAGCCCGCAAGCTCGTGATCGCGGCGGAGCGCGCGCGGCAAGACGACGTTCCCAGGACGCACGCCACGGTCTTCTCCCGCCCGTGGCATGGAACGACGGTCGGAAGCGATCTGGAGCGCCGGTTCCGCCAGGAGCGCGACCTCGTCACCGTGCAGCTTCACCAGCAAAGCCGAGGCGGCTTCGTCGACGCGCTGGACGCGAGCCTCTCGTGGCAGCGCGTGGCGGAAACGCTGCGCCGGCGCACCGGCGGCGACGCGCGCGAGTTCCGCGCGCTCGAGCTGGACACCCCGGGCCTCTGGGCGAGGGCGGGCAAGGACACGCCCGCCGGCTACCTGACGTTCGGCCTGGAGTTCTATCGCGACTGGGTCACAAGCGAGGGGCATAACGCGTCCGCCGCCGGGGTCGTCACGTCGTTCGCCCGCGGAGAGATCGCCGGCGACGCCATCTACGACCTCTTCGGGATGTACGTGCAGGACGAGCTCTCGATCGGGGCGCTCGACATCACTCCCGGCCTGCGTTTCACGTGGGCCGCGGTCGACGCGGATGAAGTGGATCCGGATCCCGCGGACGCGATCGTCTTCGACGATGTCGACGACGACTATCGAGCCGTCACCGGCAGCGTGCGCTTCGTGCATCACGTGACGGAGGAGTGGAACCTGATCGCCGGGTGGGGCATGGGGTTCCGCACTCCGTCGCTGGACGACACCACCGCGATCAAGCTGGTCATGTCGGGGTCGCTGGACCTGCCCGCCGAAGGGCTTGATCCCGAGAAGTCGCACACGTTCGACTTGGGCGTGCGCGCGCGATACCCGAAATGGGAGGCCAACGTCTTCGGATTCACTACGTTGCTGCGCGACTTCATCCAACGGGTGCCGGCGGGAGACTTCAATGGCGACGGCATAACGGACTTCACGAAGGACAACTTCTCGGACGGTCGGGTGACCGGTTTTGAGTTGAGCGGGCTCTATCGCGTCACGGAGGAGGTTTCCCTCTTCGCCGACTGGGCTTATGTGAAAGGCGAGGCGGAGGCCTTGATCGGGGGCGCCACGACCGAGCAGCCTTTGAGCAAGATCAACCCTTCGACGGCACACCTGGGTGTTCGTTACGAGCCGAAGGGGACGGGCGTGTGGATCGAGGGACTGGCGACGCTTGTTCGCCATCAGCATCACCTATCCCCGACGGATGCCACGGACACCCAGCGCATCCCTCCCGGGGGCACTCCCGGGTTCGGCGTCTTGGGCGTGCGGGGCGGCTATCGGGTGAGCGAGCGCCTTCTGATTTCCGCGGCGGTGGAGAACCTCACCGACAAGGACTATCGGCTCCACGGGTCGGGGCAGAACGAGCCGGGCACGAACTTCATCGCGTCGATCGACGTGAGCTTCTGAGTCCGCCCCGCGCGAATCGGCGCAACTTCTCCAAGCCCCATGTGTTATGTCATTGGAGCGGCTTTGAGGAGATGACGATGCGAAACCTGATGGCCCTGTGCGTCGCGGCTCTGTTGGCGAGTGCCCTGCCCGCGGCGGCCCAGGAGGATCACGGCAAGGACAGGGACGGCGCCAAGAAGGAGCAGAAGCAACACCAGGAGAAGAAGGCGCGCAAGGCGGATCGAGCGAAGCAGAAGGCCCAATGCGGCCACAATCTCCGTCACTTGAGGCAGCAACTGCAGAGGGCGCGCCAGGAGTTGCGGGAGCACTTCCGCAAATGCCGGGGCAAGCAGCGCCGCTTCGAGCGCGACCACGAGAACAAGGGGCGTTCGCAGGGACAACGAGAGAAGGACGGAAAGAGGCGTCGGAAGGGGAATAACGGCCTGGGCAACGGCGAGGATCCGCAGCCGCCGGGGAATCCCCCACAGAACGACGGGCCCGACACGCGGCCGGGTCGACCGGGCAATCGCGGCCGGGGCAAGTAAGCGATCACAAAGCACACCGCCCGGGGCGGCGGGCTGCGCCGCCTCGGGCAACCCTTTCCCGTTCACGCGTTCACCCGTCCTCCGGTTCATCGGCTCGCCCGTGGAGTCCGCCGCAGCGTCCCTTCCCCGACGAATCTCGTGAAGAAGGTCCCCCCGTAACCGTTCAGCCGTTCCTTCGTTCTTCCGTTCACCGGTTCTTGCGTTTACCCCTTCCTGCGCTCGAAGGCCTTTGCGAAAGGTCGTGTGCGGCCGGCGGAGAATGGATGCCCGCGCGGACCAGAAGCCCGGAACGGGCGAACGGATGAACGGGTAAACCGGTGAACGGCTACGGTCCCCTGTCAGGGCAAATCCTCGCCCGGCGGCGGCCCCCACGGAGAGCAACGCCACAGGCGTCCCAGGGTGCGCAGCGAACCGAGAATCGTGCCGTATTTCATGATCGACGCGGCGCCGTAGTGCGAGCACGTCGGCTGGAACTTGCAGCGTACGACCTTACCGACGACCGGCGACGCCACGCCTTGATAGATCCGGATGATCCCCACCAGCATGTGCGCGGAAGGCTGCCAGCGCGGCGGCAGGAGCGACTCGAAACCCAGGGCGAACAGCAGGACGGTTACGGTCCTCAGGAGGATCCTGCGGATGCGTCGAGGACGGGGTCGAGCGACTTCCGCGTGCGTCATCTGGGACGATTCTCCAGCCGTCCGAGAGGCATTTCAATCCTTGCTTTCTCGCGAGGCACGGCACTCGGAGCACGGGCAGAGCGAGCGCAGCAGCTCGTAGGTGTAGATGCCGGTCTTGTGGCCGTCCGTCCAGTGGATGTTGATCGCGTAGCGGCCCTCGGGATTGATCACCATGGGTTTGACGTCGGCCGACACGGCGGCTTCGTCGAGGATCTTGCGGCCCGACAACTCATGCACGCACAAGGCGCACGGGCAGTTGAGGCGCAGCACGCGCACCGGATAGACGCTCTCGTGCCCGTCGCTCCACGAGATCTCCAATTCGAACTCGCCGGCCTGACGCAGTTTCACGGGGTAGTATTCCGCCATGTCGAGCCTTTTACTTGATTTCGTTTTCCGCCGGAAGTAATACTAACGGCCCGCCGCACCCGCGCAAGAAGCGCAGGCCCCCATCGTCTAGCGGTCTAGGACACGGCCCTCTCAAGGCCGGGACACGGGTTCGAGTCCCGTTGGGGGCACCATCGGCCGGCTCAACCTTGCGCGGGGAGACGGCCCAAGACGGCGAGAGGAATCGTCGAGCCTGCGTAGAAGTCCGGCATGAGCTGGGCTCCCGGCTGGACGGCGTAGCGCTCGAAGTCCGTCACGCCACGCGAGCGCAGGAACTCCTCGTCCATGAGGTGCCGGCCCGTCAGTTCGCGCGCCGGCGTCGTGAAAACGGCGTGGGCCGCGTCGGCGACGATCTCGGGGGTGCGGCTGGCCTCCGCGAGTAGATCGCCGCCGAGCATCTGCACGGCCGCCGTCGCGATCGTCGTCTTAGGCCAGAGCGAGTTGACGGCGATGCCGTACGGCTTGAGCTCCTCCGCCAACCCGATCGTCAGAAGGCTCATGCCGTACTTGGTCATCGTGTAACCGGTGAAGCCGGCCAGCCAGTGCGCCGTCAAGTCGATCGGCGGCGACAGATTCAGGATATGCGGGTTGGTGGATTTCTTCAGGTGCGGCACGCAGGCCTGCGACAGCGCCAGCGGCGCGCGGAAGTTGACGGCGATCATGAGGTCCAGCTTGCGCAGCGGCAGGGTCTCGACCGGAAGGAGCGTGATCGCGCCGGCGTTGTTGACGAGGATGTCGATCCCTCCGAAGCGCGAGACGGTCTGCTGGACCGCCTCCGGAAAGCGCTCCGCCTCCCGCACGTCGAGTTGGACCGCGAGCGCGTTCCCCCCCGCCGCTTCGACCTCGCGCGCGGTGTCGTGGATGGTCCCGGGGAGCTTGGGATGCGACTCGGTCGTCTTGGCGGCGATGACGACATTGGCGCCATCGTGCGCGCAGCGAAGCGCGATTGCGCGGCCGATCCCCCGGCTGGCGCCGGTGATGAAAACGGTCTTTCCCGCCAGCTCACTCATTGGTCCGACAGTATACGAACGGGAGCGCGGGATGGGAGTCTTATCGTGACAGGACCTTCGAGAGGAAAGCGGCGCGGTGGGCGCCGAGATCCATGCTGCTCTGCGTCGGCAGCGACGCGCCGTCCTGGCCAGGTTTTCGTGCGTGAGCCGGCGACAGGGCCAAGATGGCATACAAGAAGCGTAGCGCTTTCATGCGCTCCGGCGTGTGAGGTTGGGGTCCGGGCGGGGCGGCCGCAACCGAAAGGGCCGCAAGCGCAGGCCACGCAGAAAACCAACCACGGATTCCGCGGATTGCGCGGATGTCGGCTGCAGGAGACTCCTCCCTCATGCTCATGGAAGAACCTCGCCCTCATTACATCCTTGTCCGACAGGTCCCGTGCCTTCTTCGTCCATAATCCGCGAAATCCGTGTAATCCGCGGTTTCCTTCTTCGGGTACGGAAGTTGAGCTATTTGTGCAACGACCAATAGGAACCCAAAGGCCGCTTGATCGAGCCGCCACACCGGTTTAAAACCCTACGCGCTCGGAGAGAAAGCGGCGAACGATGGGGACGTAGTTGATCAGCGTGGGACGAGCCAGCTGACGTTCCTTGCCCAGGTATTCCCCGTAGGCCCCCAGCACGGGGTCGATGCGACTTACTTCGGGTGCGGGCTCCGGACGGGTCTGGACGCCGGCCCCTCGGAGCTGCACGAGTAGGGCGCGTAGGGCGCCGCGGTCTCCGCAACGGAACCGGCGCCTCGCCAGGAAGCGATCGATCAACCGTTCGTTGAGGTCACGAACTCCGTGGCCTCGACTCTTCAGCCACCTTCCGAAGGTGCTGATCAGTTGGATCTGGTACCGTGCCGTGAATCGCACGTACCCCAGGTCACGGAGGCGAGCGGCAAAGGCGTCGACGTACGCCCCAAACAAGCCTCGCCGGTGGCGTCTCAGAACCGCTGCCAGTGCGAAACCCCAGGGCTCCAGCATGCCTTCTCCTTTCTGGCCTGCGGCCAAAAACGAATCAGGCAGCCAGGATTATGCTGAGCCGTCAAGGGGGAGTGGCCCAGCTAGCGTATAATGACCTCGTGCCATCGATCGAGATCGTGTGTGTCGACCAAGAGCGCCCCATCCAACTCAGCGACGTTCCGTTCGCAGTCGAGTCCGGCGCGAGCTTGGTGTCTCACCGACGGCCCTCGCTTTTTCAGGCGGATTTCGATCGCCTCAAGGGTTGCATCTACCACCTGGGGAACCCGGCGCTGAAGAACCCCACCGCTCCTGGGGCCTTCTTCGCGTGGGACCTGCTTAGCCCCGAATGCCAAGCTCAGGGGGAGGAGCTCTTCTTACAGTTCGCGGACAAGTACACGGCTGGCATTCGACTTGTTATGGAGAAGCTACTGCAATCTTCTCCGCAGGGGCGATTGATCTTTACCAGCGATCACCAATTCGGTCCTCCAACTCCGGCGCGTTTCACCGAGACGTCCCTTGAGGCTTTCTGGACGCTGCATAACGCCCGAAAGCTGCGAATGAACGCGTTGTACCCGATTACCGGCTGATAGATGCGCGCACTCCTCGTCGATCTCGTTCAATCCGTGGTTGCTTCTCCTGCGTGGTCCCAGGCCTACCCGTGAACGGTTACGAAATCCCTACGCGCCCTGACGGTAGTATCTATACTCGTGCAGCCAGTGTTGGTGAGAAGGTCCCAGGTCCGATGACAGCCGTCAATGAGGTGACCCATCCCGCTGCTGCATGGACTTGCCCGTGAAGTCGGCGATCCTGGCCCCAAAGCTATCAAAGTTGGATGATTCGAGGAAACGATGAAACCGCACCGCTCAACCCTCCGGCTGATTGGAGAGGCAGTTACTGTGAGCTATGTCGCAGATCCTTCGGTAGGCTACGGACAATTTCGCCTGGAGAATGACGAGGATGTTCCCGCGATGGCCGCCGTGGAATCGGCCTGGTTGGAGTTCGACGATCAGCGGAAGCCGCTCGCTGGTGTCACTGTATTCGATCGCGCTCAAGAGAAGATGGTGAATCCAGATCGCTTCGAGGTAGGTGCAAAGGCAACTTTGTCACTCATGGTAGGCTTTCCCCCAACTACATACGAGCCCCATTTCGGCGAGTCCAGCGCGGTAGGCCTGCGAGTGCGGGTCGATGGCGTGGTACTGCAGGCACTGTCGTCCCTCAAATTCGTCCGCCGCATTCCCTATGGCCATTGACCCAGCCTGTGACCGGAGGAAGGCACGCGGAGGAGCCCACAGCCCACGGACGTGCAGAAGCGGAAGGACAAATGTTCGCAGACGTAGATGAAAGCATAAGGAAGCTGCTGGTGCAGCGAGGACACCTGGACTCGGGGGAGGTGGACATCTCCTTCGACATGCCCACGCGCCAGTGGGCCGCAGGCGTTTCGAAGCCGACCGTTAACCTCTATCTCTAGAATATCCGCGAGGACGTGGAGCTCAAGAACCCCGTCGCCTGGAACGTGCGACCCGGACCTAACAACACCGCCATCAAGAGCCGTCCGGACGTGCGTGTGGACCTCACCTACCGCATCACCGCCTTCGCCAGCGCGGTGGAGGACGAGCACCGCCTGCTGGCGCGGGTCCTGCTCACGCTGTTCCAACACCCCCTGCTGCTCAAGATGGTATACAAGAAGCGTAACGCTTTCACGCGCTCTGGCGTGTGGGGTTGAAGTCCGGGCGGGGCGGAGCCTTCCAGCGTCCGATAACCATCCCATAGTAGGGTTTACGTTGCGAAGCCCCCCTTCGGACGCTGAAGACCCCACTTCCCGAGCTCCGCACCCATCCCCCAAAGGCCGCTTGATCAAGCCGCCACACCGGTTTGAAATCCCTACGCCCCGACCCTGTCTCCGACTGCGGCGTTTTTTTCTTGGACGGATCGCATCGCGGATCTCGTAGAATCTTCCCGAAAGAGGGAGCCCCAAGGTGGACCTGAACCGTTGACATGCCGCGTCTCATTCTGAGCCGGCGGTCCCGGAACAGGCACCCGATGGCCGCTCTTGAGACGGAACACTACTTCTCACATCCCCCCCGAAGGGAATTCGTCACGAAGGAGCACCTCAATGTCAGGAATGGAGCGACCCGACGCGGCGAAAGCCGGCGTGCACGAGATGGGATTGACCGAACAGGTCGCCTTCCTCAACACCATCCTCGAGAGCTCGACGGAGTACTCGATCGTCGCGAAGGACCTCGACGGCACGATCCTCGCCTGGAACGAGGGCGCGCGACGCATCTACGGCTACGAGCCGGCGGACGTCGTCGGCAAGGCGAGCGCGTTCATCCTCCACGATCCCGAGGACGTCACGTCCGGCCGGGCGCAGGCGATCCTCGACGAGGCGCTGCGCACGGGGCGCTGGGCCGGCGAGCTCACCCGCGTCCGGAAGGAGGGCTCGCGCTTCGCGGCCTTCGTCACGATCACCTGCCGCCGCGACAGCGCCGGCAAGCCCATCGGGTTCACCATGATCTCGCGCGATCTGACGGAAACGCAGCGCATCGTGCGCGAGCTGAAGGAGTCGCAGGAGTACAACCGCGGGCTCATCGAGTCGAACATCGACGCCTTGATGACCACGGATCCGCTCGGCGTCATCAGCGACGTCAACCGCCAGATGTGCGAGATGACGGGATTCGGCCGCGAGGAGCTGATCGGCTCGCCCTTCAAGCGCTGCTTCACGAATCCGAAGCGCGCCGAAGACGGCATCCGCAAGGTGCTGGCCGAGGATCGCGTGACCAACTATGAGCTCGTCATGCGCGCGCGCAGCGGCAAGGAGACGGTCGTCTCCTACAACGCCACCACCTTCCGAGGGGGCGACGGACGACTTCGCGGCGTGTTCGCCGCCGCGCGCGACATCACCGAACAGAAGCGCCTCGAGGACGATCTGCGCCAGGCCCAGAACTACACGCGCGGCCTCATCGAGGCCTCCGTGGACGCCCTCCTCACGGTGGACCCCGAGCTGAAGATCACCGACGTCAACGAGCAAACGGTCCGGGTGACCGGCTACTCCCGCGAGGAGCTGATCGGCAGTCCGTTCCCCGACTACTTCACCGACGGCGCGCGCGCCAGCGAGGGCGTGAAGAAGACGCTGGCCGAAGGGTTCGTGACCAACTACGTGCTGGCGCTGCGCTCGAAGAGCGGGAAGGAGACGCTCGTCTCGTTCAACGCCTCCGTGTTCAAGGACACCGAGGGG
>JACPRB010000080.1 GCA_016190155.1 Planctomycetota bacterium | reverse complement strand
GACGTCGCAGCCGGCGATCTGCGCGCTGCCGGCGGTAGGCGGCAGGAAGCAGGTCAGCACGCGCATGGTGGTTGTTTTCCCGGCGCCGTTGGGGCCGAGAAAGCCGACGATCTGGCCTTTCTGCACCTCGAAGGAGATGTTGTCCACGGCGATGATGCCCGGGAAGATCTTCGTCAAGTTGCGAACTTCGATCATGATTCCTGGCCCGCGCAAACCTTTCTGGGCCAAGGATAACTATCGCTTGCCCGCGGGGGCCAGTCAAGCCGCCGCCCGTTCTTTCGTTCAACCGTTCAGCCGTTCGAACGCGCGAACGGGTGAACGAAAGAACGAATGAACGGCTGGGTTGCACGCAGCCTGGAGCGCCGCGACCGCCGTCCTGCTGTGGCGCCGGCAGGAGGAAGTGCAGAACGTCGATGCGTGGTACGGATTCGCCATCCCGGTCCTGAAGATCCTGGGCATCAGCATGATCCTGCACGGACTCTACGACACGCTGCTCAAACGCGACCTCGGTGTGCCGGCGCTCGCGGTGGCCGTCGTCAGCTTCGTGTGGTTCTTCTGGCTGTACGAATGGGGACAGAGACGGCAGGCCGAGCTCATCGCCCACGCCTGATCCTCGAACGGCGCCCGAACGTCACTTGGTCTCGAAATCCGCGTCGATGATCTTCTCGCCTTCCTTCTTGCCCTTCTCGGGGCCCTCACCGTCGGGCTTGGTCTCCGTCTTCGCCTGAGCGGCCGCCTGCTCGTAGAGCTTGCGGCTGAACTCGTGCGGCGCCGTCGCGACCTCGTCCATCGCGCGCTTGATCTCGGCGACGTCGTCCTTCTCCTTCGCCTTGCGCAGGCGCTCCACCGCCCCCTCGATCTTCTTGCGATCGTCGGAGGAGAGCTTCTCCCCGCTTTCGCGCAGGAACTTCTCGATGGCGTACAACGCGTGATCCGCCTGGTTGCGCGCCTCCGCGAGATCCTTGCGTTGACGGTCCTTCTCGCCGTACTCCTCGGCCTCCTTCACCTTGCGCTTGATCTCGTCCTCGGAGAGCCCCGTCGTGCCCTTGATCGTCAGCTGCTTCTCCTTGGTGGTGCCGAGATCCTTCGCCTTGACGCTCAGGATGCCGTTGGCGTCCAGCGCGAACGTCACCTCGATCTTCGGAACGCCGCGCGGAGCGGGCGGGATGTCCTCCAAGTCGAACTGCCCCAGCTTGCGGTTGTCCTCCGCCATGGGACGCTCGCCCTGGAACACCTCGATGGTCACCGCCGGCTGATTGTCCGTCGCCGTCGAAAAGACCTGCTTCTTCTCGGTCGGGATGGCGCTGTTGCGCGAGATCAGCGGGACGAACAGCCCGCCCTCGACCTTCAGACCCAACGACAGCGGATTGACGTCCAAGAGCAGAATCTCCTTGGCGTCGCCGGAAAGGATCGCCGCCTGGATGGCCGCGCCGATGGCGACCGCCTCGTCGGGATTGACGCTGCGATTGGGCTCCTTGCCGAAGAACTCCCGCACCACACGCTGCACCATGGGGATCCGCGTCGAGCCGCCCACCAGGACGACCTCTTCGATGTCCTTCGCCTGCACCTTCGCGTCGGCCAGGGCCTTCTCGCACGGCTTGAGCGAGGACTCGATCAGGTCGCCGATCAGGCGCTCCAGTTGAGCGCGCGTGATCTTCACCGTCAAGTGCAGGTCCTGACCCGCGATGTACGGGAGGTTGATCTCCGTCTCCTGCATCGACGACAGATCGCACTTGGCTCGCTCGCACGCCTCCTTCAGGCGCTGAAGCGCCCGCGCGTCCTTGCGCAAATCGATACGGTGCTCCTTCTTGAACTCGTCGATCACGTGGTTCATGAGCCGCTGATCGAAGTCGTCGCCGCCGAGGTGCGTGTTGCCGTTGACCGACAGGACCTGGATCACTTCGTTGTCGATCTCGAGAATCGAGATGTCGAACGTGCCGCCGCCCAAATCGTAGACGGCGATCTTCTGCAGCCCTTTCTTGCGGTTGGCGCCGAACGCGAGCGCGGCGGCCGTCGGCTCCGGAAAGACGCGCTTCACGTCGAAGCCGGCGATCCGGCCGGCCTCCTTCGTCGCCTCGCGCTGAGCCTCGTTGAAGTACGCCGGGCACGTGATGACGGCCTCCGTCACCTTCTCGCCCAAGTACGCCTCCGCCGTCTCCTTGAGATCCGTCAGCACCATCGCGGAGATCTCCTGCGGCGTCAGCATCTTGTCGCGGATCCGGACCTTCGCCGGTTCGTCCGGCCCCCCGACGACCTCGTACGGGAACATCTTCTCTTCTTCGGTCACCTCGTGCCGGCGCCGCCCGATGAATCGCTTGATGGAGTACACGGTGTTCTTCGGATTGACGATGGCCTGGCGCTTCGCCAGCTGCCCGACCAGACGCTCTCCCTTGTCCGTGAACCCCACCACCGAGGGCGTAAGGTTCGAACCATGCTTGTTGGAGATGACCTTGACTTCTTTTCCTTCCATGATGGCGACGAGGGAGTTCGTCGTCCCCAGATCGATGCCGACGATCTTGCCCATACAACTCCTCCAATAACGAACTTCCTCGAGAATAGAGCCCTTCATCCCTCTTCATCGCAAGGGCCGTGCCATTCAGCTCAGGTGCTGCACACACAACGACATCGCCGCCAATACGTTACAAAGCGCATTAACGGTTCTTTCCTTTGACCGCCATCCTGACAGAGTGATATCGTTTTTGGCGGGATGCTAGGGAATCGGTACTGGGCCTTCAAGTTCATCTTGCCGCTCTTGCTCCTCGCCGGCATGTGCCTCCATGCGCTCTGGCAACTCCCCAAAGTCCGGCCCATGAGCGTGCACTGCCTGGCGCATCCGACCGAATACGAAGGAAGAGTCGTTTGGACCGGCTCCCAACCCGTCCTGGAATCCACTTCGGAGGGCTTCACTCTTCGCGCCGAGGGCAAGATCCTTCGAGTCCAATCCGATCTCAAGCCTGCGGCGGGCCGCTGGGTGGTCGCTCGAGGCATCTTCCGCGCCCCGGATCTCCTGGTCGCTCAGCAAGTAAAGGACCTCGGCCGGTTTCCCCTCCATCGCAGGAGCGCCTACGGCGTTTCCTTCGCCGTCCTCGCGGTGTGGCTCTGGTTCTTCCTCAAACGCTTTCGCCTGGGACTGCGCGGAGGCCTGTTCCATCCGAAGCCGTGATCTATGGTCGACTTCCTGACCCACTACGTCTCCGCTCGCGTCCCCGGCGGCTTCCTGGCCGACGCCCGCGCGCGAAGCACCTTGGTCCTGGGCGTCTTCCTGCCCGACCTGATCAGCAAGGCCATCGAGTTCACGCCCGGGATACCCTACTACGCCACCTACCCGGCGCATTCCATCCTCGGAACTCTCTGTGTCTCGCTGGCCCTGGCGATGCTCTTCACGCAAGACTTCCGTCTCAAGGCATTCACCACCCTCTTCTTCGGCCAACTCCTGCACGTCGCCGTCGATCTGGGCAAAGAGAGCCTGGGCGCGGGATCGGCCTTCCTCCTGCTCCCCTTCTCCCTCGAGAGCTACGACCTCGGCTTCTACGAAACCGAGGACGTCCTGTGGTTGCTCCCGGGAAACCTGCTCATCCTCTTCGCCCTGCGCTACCTGGCCAAGCGCGCGCAGAAGGCGGGATGGGTGTGGCGGTGAACCGAACGACTACGAATGCACGATGATGCGCTTCTGCCATCGCGCGTCGTCCCGCTTGGAGAAATCGCTTCGATAGTGCACCCCGCGGGATTCCTCGCGCTTGAGCGCGGCCTTGGCCATCACCAGCCCCAGCGTCAGCAGATTCTGCAGTTCCCACCCCGCCGGCCCCGTGAAGCCGTGCCTCAGCACGTACGAGCTCCAGAACGTCACGCGCTCGATCGCGTCCTCCAGCATCTCACGATCACGCTCAATGCCCACCTGCCTCCACATGAGGCTCCTCAGGGAGTTCCGCAAGTCCTCCACGTCGATCCCTTCCGCCGGGAATCGCCCGTGGAACGAGAGCTCGCGCGCGCCGTCCAGCGGCTCTTCCACCGCCGCGATCCGCCCCGCCCGCCGCCCCACCACGAGGCACTCCAGCAGTGAGTTGGACGCCAGTCGATTCGCGCCGTGGAACCCCGCCGCGGCGCACTCTCCCGCGGCGAAGAGGCGCGGCAGACTCGTGCGGCCGTTCAGATCGATGCGCACGCCCCCCACCATATAATGCGCGGCCGGCCGGACGGGAATGAGATCCTTGGAGACGTCCAGCCCGAATCGCCCGCACACCTCATACAGATTCGGGAATTGCCGCTTGATCTCCCCCTTCCCGATGTGCGTCACGTCGAGATACACCTGCGTGTCGTTGGTCGCCAGCATCTGCCTCAGCATCGCCCGCGACACGACGTCGCGAGGAGCAAGGTCCCCCATCGGATGGTAATCCTTCATGAACGCGCGACCGTGACGATCCCGCAAGACACCGCTCGCGCCGCGCACGGCTTCGCTGATCAGCGACCGCGAGGCCCCCGCCAAGTAGAGCGTCGTGGGATGGAACTGCATGAACTCCATGTCCACCAGCTCCGCGCCCGCCCGATAGGCCATCGCGATGCCGTCGCCGGTCGCCACGGACGGATTCGTCGTCTCCCGATAGACCTGCCCCGCGCCTCCGGTCGCCAGAAGGGTCGTGCTCGCCAGGATCGCGCGCGCCTTCTTGCCGTCGTGCACGAGCGCCCCGATGCAGGCGCCGCCGCGCGTCAACAGGTCGATGCCGTACACCCCCTCTTCGATCGAGATGTGCCGCTCCTGCTTGCAGAGCCTCGCGAGCGTCTCCACGAGTTCCGCGCCGGTCTGGTCTCCCCGATGCAGCACGCGGGCCCGACTGTGGCCTCCCTCCCGCGCGAAGAGCAGCTTGCCGCCGACCCGATCGAAGCGCGCCCCCCACGCAATGAGCTCGCGCACGCAGTCCGCGCCCTCCGTGATCACCGTCCGCACGGCTTCCTCGTCGCACAATCCGCACCCGACGTTCAGCGTATCGGCGATGTGCGACCCGAGCGTATCCTGCTCGTCGAGGGCGGCCGCGATCCCGCCCTGGGAGTATCGGGAATTGGACTCCGTCAGGGCCCCCTTGGTCGCGATGAGAACGCGGCACGACCGCGCGGCTTCGATGGCGGCCCGAAGCGCCGCCAAGCCGCTGCCGATGATCAGCACATCCGTCTCCGTCACGCGCAGCTTGCGCAGATCGAACGCGACGAGATATCGCGAACCGGGATTGGGGACATGCAGCATGGCGGACACCCGCAGCCAGGATCGCTATTCTTCCAACAGGCGGGCGCCGCTGTAAAGCGTTCCGTTGCGTTGACAGGCGATGAGGGCCTTGATGACGTCGTCGTCGAAATCGGTGCCGCCGCGCTTGGCCATCTCCACCAGGACATCGTTGGCCTGCAGGCCTTGGCCGCCGCCGCCGCTCGTGCAGAGATTGTCGAAATGGTTGGCGACGATGATGACCCGGGCCATCACGGGCGTCTGATCGTTCCTCAGCTTATAGGGAAAACCCGTCCCGTTGGCGCGCTCGTGATGATAACGCACCCCGGGCAGGATCTCCTCGGCGCCTTCGATCCCGGCCACGATCCTCTCGCCGGCGAATACGTGCTGCTCCATCATTCCTTCCTTGGAGACGCCCGCCACCGACTGATGGACGGCGAGCTTGCCGACGTCGTGCAGCAGCGAGGCCAATCGGATCTTGTGGATCTCCTCGCGCGTCAATCCCATCTGCACGGCGATCGCCGTCGCATAGTCCGCCACCCGTTCGGAATGCCCTTGATTCCTCGGATCGACGATCTCCATGGCCGTCACCACGGCGCGGATCGTCGACACCATCCCTCGGCGGATCTTCTCGCCGGCTTGGTCGCTCATGAGCGCCAGGGCGATCTGCAGCGCGACCGCCGCCGCCAGTTCCAGATCCTCCACCTTGAAGTGGTCGTTCAGCTTGTTGGCGTGGAAATACAGCAGGCCCTCGGCCCTGTCGCTCACCACGATCGGCGCCGCGATGACCGACTTGATCTTCTTGAGCACGATGCTCTCGGAGAGCATGAAGCGCTGATCCAGCGTCGCGTCCGTCGTGAGGATCGGCGTCAGCATCTGCATCACGCGCTTGACGATCGTGCGGCTCACCTTTTTCTCGCCGCCCTCCTCGCCGCGCTCGTGGCTGGTCCGCGGCACGAGCTTCCCCGTCACCTTGTCCACCATCAGGAGATAGCCGTTGTCCGCCTGGAGCGCGGCGGTGACGGTCTCCACCGCCTCCTTCAGCGAAGGCCCCAGATCCTTGCCGGACGCCAGGATCTTCCCCACGTCCGTCGTCACCGTCAGGTTGCGGGAGGTCACCTCCCGCCCCGTCCCTCTCGCCGCGCCCTTCTCCGTCTTGAGCGCCAACATGGTGGTGCTCGACGTGCCCTCGCCCTCCTCGTACTCGATGCCCAAGTCGGTCGTCGACAGGCTGTCCTCGTACACGAGGTCCGTATGGCCGATGCGGAGTTCATCCATCGGCTTGAGGACCTCCTCCGTCACGGAGACGCCGTTGACGTAGGTGCCGTTGGTGCTGTTGAGGTCGCGCACGAACGCCATGTCCCCGATGCGGAAGATCTCCGCGTGGGCCCGCGACACGCCTTCGTCCAGGACTTGGATGTTCTGCGTCTCGTCACGCCCGATCGTCAAGGGCTGGTCCTTCACCTCGAAGACCTTGCCCTTGTTCGGGCCCGTCTTGATCCGAATGAATGGCATGCGCGGCAAAGCAATTATACGGCGCACCCGCGAAAAGTGACAAGAAACCGTGGCCGAGGTTCAATGACTTGGCGACCCCTCCTCCTTCTACTCGGTACTCGGACCTGGGTACTGGGTAGTGGGTTATAATGCCAAAGGCGCATGAGCCCCTCGCCTATGGGGTCTGACTCCTCCAGAGAGCCGTCGCCCGAGAAGTCGAGCACACGCTTCCTGAGGGCTTCTTCGGACGCGGTGACCGGCGCGCGCACCCCACCCGGTTCGCTGCCGATGGGCGGCGGCCTGCCGCTCAATCGGCATCAGCTCGAACAGATCGCGCTCGATATGCAATCCGCCGCGGAGTTCCAGCGCAGCCTGCTGCCCCGGGGGCTGCCCATGATCGCCGGATACGACTTCGGCGTCACGTACGCGGGCGCAAAGCCCATCAGCGGCGATTACTATGACTTCCTCCCGCACCCGGACGGGCAGCTCGGCGTCGTCATCGCCGACGCGTCCGGCAAGGGGTTGACGGCCGGGCTGCTCATCACGATGCTCCGCGCGCTGCTTCACGCGCGGCCGGAGGAAGCCGTCACTCCACAGGCGATCCTCAGCTTCCTCAATGAGAAGCTCTACCCGCAGGTGAAACGCGGGATGTTCGTGTCGATGACGTACGGTCTGCTCGATCCCGTGCGGCACGTCCTGGCCCTCGGCAACGCCGGCCACCTGCCGACCGTGATCTGGCGGGCGGCGACGAAGAGCGTGACGATGCAGCCCGCGCACGGCGTGGTCCTCGGAGCGGGCGCGGCCGCCCTGTTTGATTCCCATCTGCAGGTCGATGAGGTCACGCTGGAGGTGGGCGATCGCGTGCTGCTCATCACCGACGGCGTCAACGAGGCGATGGCGCCCGGCCAGCGAGAGTTCGGAATGGACCACCTGCGTCGCCGACTGCAGGCCGACGCCGAGCGAACCAGCGCGGAGTTCATCAAGAACATCGTCGCGCAGATCGACATCCACCGCTCCGGCGGGGAACAATCGGACGACATCACCATCGTGACGTTCCGGCGGCTGACGTGAGGGTGGATCCTAACCGTTCAGCCGTTCATTCGTTCTTCCGTTCACCGGTTCTTGCGTTTACCCGTCCCTGCGCTGGAAGGCCTTTGCGAAAGGGCGTGTGCGGCTGGCGGAGAACGGATGCCCGCGCGGACCAGAAGCCCGGAACGGGCGAACGGATGAGCGGGTGACCGGTTCCCCGGAACGAATGAACGTGCGAACCGATGAACGGGTGAACGCTTGCGGTGGATCAATTCCTTGACTCCCCCGAACGGCCCCCTACAATCGCCCTCTAGCCGGAGGGCTGGAATGAGCAAGATCGCGCTGGGAATGATCGAGACGCGCGGCTTGGTGGGTTCGGTCGAAGCGGCGGACGCCATGGTCAAGGCCGCCCGCGTGACGCTCGTCGGGAAGGAAGTCATCGGCGGCGGATACGTCACCGTCATGGTCCGCGGCGAGGTCGGCGCCGTCAAGGCCGCCGTCGACGCGGGCGCCGCCGCCGCCAAACGCGTCGGAGAACTCGTCAGCGTTCACGTGATTCCGCGTCCCCACACCGAGGTCGAGAGCATCCTGCCGAGGACCGACCGTTGGGACCGCGAACACGCGGAAAGGGAAACGAGCTGAGCATCCATGGCCAAAGTCGACCTGCGCACGTTCGTCTTCCTGGATTCGCTGCAACCGCAGCTCACCGGGTACCTGTGCACGATCGCCCGCGGGTACCTGCCGATCACGCGCGACGCCGCCATGGTCATCGAGGTCGCCCCGGGAATAGCCGTCAACCGCATCACGGACATCGCCGTCAAGAAGACGCGAGTGCGTCCCGCCATCCAGTTCGTCGAACGCGCGTACGGAACGCTCGAGTTTCATGATCCGGACCAGGCCGAAGTGCTGGAGGCCGGGCGGCAGATCCTGTCGCAGCTGGAGATGCGCCAGGAGGACCGCCTCAAACCGGTCATCATGAGCAGCGAGATCATCACGCACTTGCACGATTATCAGGCGATGCTCATCAACCGCGTACGGTACGGCTCGATGTTCATCGCCGGGCAGACCCTCTACATCCTCGAGGTGCACCCCGCCGGCTACGCGGCGTTCGCCGCGAACGAGGCGGAGAAGACATCTCCCATCACGCTGGTGGACGTCCAGCTCTCGGGGGCCTTCGGACGGCTCTATCTGTCGGGCAGCGAGGCGGAGATCGAGGAAGCGGCGAAGGCGGTCCACAAGGCGCTGGCGGGCATCGAAGGGCGCGAAAACAAGGCCGGCGCCGGGCCGGCTTGAGTCGCGCGTCGTATAAGTGGTGAAGACAGCGGTGGAGGACCGGCTATGACTCAAGCGATCTGGGCGACCTTCCTGGCGCTGATCGCGGCGCAGCAGGACATGGTGGCCAGCAGGCCCGAGCACGGCATCTCCATTCGGAAGCCGCCGGACGAAAAATGGAAGACCCAGAATGAAGGGCGCTTCTTCAAGGAAGCCGTCTGCGTCACCCATAATCTGGTCGACCTCTCCCTCGAAGCAGTGGCGCAGTTCGCCGAGGAAGGCAAGCAGTTCCCCGAGCTCAAGGAGATCGGCAAGGACATCCTCGGCAAGTACCACGAGAACACCAAGCCCAAAGACGACAAGGACGCGCCGTGGAAGGACTTCAAGGTGGTCAAGGAGGACGGCAAGGCCAAGTTCCGCGGCGGACAAGGCGTGGGACAGACGAACGCGTTTCACATCGAGGCGGTGATCACCTACCCCAATGAGGGCAAGCAGGAGCTTCGCGAGTGGATCTTCGTCAAGGGAAGCGGCCTGTATCGGTTCGTCATCCTGTGCGCCCCCGGCGAATACCAGAAGAAGACGCGCGAAATCCAGTTCATCATGCAGAACTTCCGCATCATGAAGCGGGAGCAGAAGAAATAGCGCTCGCGAGAGTCGACCTGGCGACGCGCCCCGGATATAATCGACGCAGTCTCCATGTCGGAATCTCCTCAACGCGGCCGCGTGTGGCCCCTCGCGATGATCTCGCTCATCCTGGGGTTGCTGCTCACTTTCCTCGTGCTGCGCTTCGTGCGCGAAGATGAGGAAGCCGCGCCGCCTCCCCCGATCCGTCCGATCGCGACGGCCGCGGAGACCGTCGCGCAACAAGCTGAAGCCGAGCGCGCCAAGGAGGCCGCCGCGAAGGCGGCCGCGGAAGAGGCCGCCCGCCTGCGGGGCGAGGCGCAGCAGGCCCTCGATCAAGGGAAACTGGAGGACGCGCTGGCGAAGGTGCGCGAGGCGCGCAAGTCGGCGGATTCGCCGGAGGCGGAGAAACTCGAACGCCTCATCGTGGACGTGATGGATCAGCGGGCCAAGAAGGAACGCGAGGAGCTCGAGGCGAAGATGACCGCCCTGAAGAGCCGGCTCGACCGGCTCAAAGAGGAGAATCGCTGGGATGCCGGCCTGGCGGCCATCGAGGCGCAGGACGCGCCGAAGACTCATCCCGACTACGAGAAGCTGCGCGAACGCTGGCTGGACGATCGCTCCGCCGTCGATCAGAGCTATCGCGCGAGCCTCGCCGCCGCCAAGGCGGCCCGGGAACAGGGTCACTACGCCGCGGCGCGCGCGAAGATCGGCCAGGCCATCCGTTTCTACCCGGAGCGCCCGGAGGCGCCGCAGTTCCTGACCGACATGGAGCGCGAAGTGCAGTCCATGAACATGATCCGGATCCCGCCGCCGGCCAAAGGCGTCGCCGCCGGCCTGGGAGACGCCCAGAAACCCGATGAACCCGCGCGGGAATACTCGGGATCCGGCTTCCTCGTCGATAAGTTCGAAGTGACCAACGAGGATTATCAGGTCTTCGTCGAGGCGACCAATCACCGTCCGCCCATGTCCCGCACCTGGATCAAGGAGGCGCGCCGGGTGCTGCCGGGATATGAGCGCCATCCCGTCGTCGGAGTGACCGCCTCCGATGCGGAAGCCTACGCCCGGTGGGCGCAGAAGAGACTCCCGACCGAAGACGAGTGGGAGTACGCCGCGCGCTTCATGGACGGACGCACGTATCCCTGGGGAAACGCCTTTCAGCCCGCGGACGGCTCCTTCCTGTGCAATTCGTGGGAAAGCGGCCGCAGCCACTCCAGGTTCGAGCCCATGCCGGTGGGGTCTTTCGCCAACGGACACAGCGCCTTGGACGTAATGGATCTTGCGGGCAACGTGTGGGAATGGACCGCGACGGAAGCGGCCGTGGAGGGCAAGACCTTGAGGATCCTGAAGGGCGGCTCGTTCATGACGCGCGCCGACGCCTGCCGCGCCGCGAACCGCCTCGCCGACGATCCGGAGCTCGCCTACCACGACGTCGGATTCCGATGCGTTCGCGACCTGCCGCGGTGATCGGTGAACGGAGAGTGAATGGTGCCAGGGCCGGAACCCCCTGACCGCGAGTTGGTGGCCCGCGCTCAGCAGGGAGACGTGGAGGCATTCAACATCCTGGTCTTGCGTTACCAGGACAGGATCTACAACGCCGTCTTCCGGTTCTGCGGCAACCACGAAGATGCGAGCGACGTCACCCAGCGCGCCTTCATCAACGCCTACCGCAAGCTCTCGGAATTCAAGGGCGACGCCGCCTTCTCGACCTGGATGTACCGCATCGCGTTCAATCAGTCCGTCAGCCTCCGGCGCGAGGGCGGCCACCGGCGCGCCGTGTCGATCTACGGCAAGGACGACGATCTCGTCGTCGAGCCCGAAGTGAATCACAACCCGACGGGGCGCATGGAGACCGAGGAGAGCCGCCGACAGGTGCAACGGGCCCTCCTGATGCTCGCGGCGGAAGACCGCCGCATCATCGTCTTGAAGGACCTCGAGGATCGCTCGTACGAGGAGATCGCCGCCATTCTCGATGTCCCCAAAGGGACGGTCCGTTCGCGGCTCCACCGGGCCCGGCTGGAGCTGCGGGAGAAACTGAAATCGTTCATGGGAACCCCGACGCAGCCATGAGCGTCAAAAGGACGTGCGGAACATGACGCCGACAAGCAGTGGAAGTCGATCGACGCTCCGCGGTATTCTGCCGGGCGCGGGAGAGGAGAGCCGATGACCTGCGACCTGCAGAAGGACAAGCTCAGCGGATACTTCGACGGCGAGCTCGACGAGCGCGAGCGGGCGGAGGTGGAGCGGCACATCGCCGGCTGCTCCGACTGCCTGCGCGAGCTGGGCGAGCTGAAGGCGGCCGTCGCGCAGCTCCGCGGCCTGCCGCGGGTCGCGGCTCCCCCTTCCGTGCGCGTGGCGGTGGATCGGGAAGTCGCGCCCGAGCGAAGGCGCCGTCCGCGCTGGTTTCACCTGAGCATCGCTGCGGCGGCCGCGCTGATGTTGACGGTGTCGCTCTTTTCCATCCTGGGCCATGAACAGCGGGTTTCGCAGGAGCCGGGTGCGACGCTGGCCCACCGTAACGCGGCCGAAAGCCCGCGGGCGAGGCTCCGAAGGCAAGAGGACTCTCGCTTCGACGCGGCTCCTGGCCCCCCGGCGCCCCCTGAGCCGTCGAAACTCGATGACGAGGATCGAGCGAGGGACTCCGAATGGGGAGTCGATGCCGCGCCCGCGGAGAAGAACCGCGCCGAGCCGACCCCGAAGGAATCCCAAGACCCGACAAACGAGGATCTGCCCTTCGTGCTGGCCGTCGCGTCCACGGATCTCAAGATGGCCCGGACGGAGACGGAGACCGTGCTGGCCACGTTCGGTGTGAAGGCCGTCACGGGCGCGGCGGAGCTGGGAAACCGAGCGCTCATCAAGGATCACTATTTGAGCGTGGATCTGACCGAGGCTCAAATCGCGATTCTCCAGGAGCACTTGGCACGGCACAAGGCGACCGTGACGCGACACTCGCTGGAGCTGGAGCGGGAAGCGTGGTCCCGGGGGAAACTGGGGGCCGCTCTGGACGGCACGCCCCTGGCGACCGCGAGCGGGCGAGCGCAGGGGGCGGGCCGGAAACCGACAGACGACGACGCGTCGGAGCTGAAGAAAGGGGCGTCCGACGAGATGGCGAAGAAGGAGTCCGAGAACCCGCTGGAACACGCCCCTCCCGCGCCGGCGCTAGAAGAGGGCGCGAAGCCGGAGCCGCCCTCGTCGGAGCCTTCGCCTCGCCGAGTTCGGGTCATCATGCGCTTCGTCGAAGTTCCCGCGCCGGAGCCGGCCGAGGAGAAGTAGCTCCCGGGTAACCGCTCAGCCGCTGCCCAGATGGTTGACTGTGCGACGGCGAAGAAGAGTTGGACACCGGAACGGGACTCTCAAGCGCATTACGTCCCGGGTAACCGTTCAGCCGTTCGTTCGTTCTTCCGTTCACCCGTTCTAGCGTTTGCCCGTTCCTGCGCTCGAAGGCCTTTGTGAAAAGTCGTGTGCGGCCGGCGCGGACCAGAAGCCCGGAACGGACGAACGGAGGAACGGGTGAACCGGCGAACGGTTACCGTCCCGGTTCCGGTCCTCCGCCGCTCGGCTCTGCCAAACGCGAGCGAACGGATGAACGCGGGAACGAGCGAACGAATGAACCGAAGAACGGGTGAACGCCTGCGCTCAGGGCACGGGATCGTATCCGCTGCCGCCCCAGGGGTGACACCGAAGCAGCCGTCGGAGCGCCAGCCAGAGCCCCTTGATCGCCCCGTGCTTGCGCAACGCTTCGATCGCGTATTGGGAGCAGCCCGGGTAATACCGGCAGGCCGGGGGCAACAGCGGGGAGATGAACAGCTGGTACAGGCGAATCGGCGGGATGAACAGCCATCCAAGCCGAAACCTCAAGCGAAACGCGTGATTCATGGCTTTCGGGACAACAACGACAACATCGCGCTCTCGACATCCGCGCGCTTCAAATCGCCGGGAGGCCGCATCGGCACCGCCACGATATCGAGCCCCGGTCCGATCGCCGCCTTGTTCCGGCGAAACGCCTCTCGAAGGAGCCGTTTCCACCGATTGCGTTCGACCGCCTTCCGCACGAAGCGTCGCGGAACGCTGATCGCCATCCGCGCAAACGCCCGATCGCTTCGTCGCACGTGGAAGCGCAGGATCTTTCCGACCAGCCGGACACCCTGGCGATAACAGGCGTCGATCTCGGCCTGCCGTCCGATCCTCTCCCGGCGCAAGAGCCGCTGATCCATCATGTCCCCTGGTTTCAGTAGAGAATGATAGTCTCTTCCTCGTCACCTATCTACTCGCACCTGGGTACCGGCAGGGGCTATCGCAGCAGGATGACGCCGGAGGGGGGCTTGCGATTGTTGACGAGCTGGATGACCGTGCGAGCGACTTTCCGCCACTCCACGGGCTTGCAGATGTACGCGTCGACCAGTTCGCACAACTCCATCGGCAGCGCTTCCGTGGGCGTCTCCCCCACGAGGATGACCAGAAGCGAGCCGGTCCGCGAAGTGGCGCGCATGGAAAGGATGATGGAGAGCTCCTCGTCGCCGGGGTGCTGGGTGTCCAAGACGAAGGCGCGCGGGTGCATCTGCTCGGAGGCCCGCCTCAGCTGCGTCACGTGCGGCAGCCGCAGCGCCGGGACCTGCTCCGCCCGAAGCGCGTTCACCGCGAAGCCGGCCGTCTCGGGGGAAAGCTCCAGGACTACGGTCAGGAACATGTGATCGGAGGATTCGGGTGGTCGAACCACGAGCGCTCTCCCTCAAGCATGACGCAGGAGGTGAATCCCCGTGGACGGCGGACGCCGGTCGGTGGCCAGGTTGATCACGGTTCTGGCCACCCGCGTCCAGTCGCACGGCTTGCGCACATAAACGTCCGCCAGCTCGCACACCTCAAGAGGAAGCACCTGCTCCGGGACCCCTCCCACAAGCACGATGGAGAGCGCCCCGCCGATGTCGGAAGCGCGCAAGGCACGGATGAGAGCCAACTCCTCTTCGTCGGGGGCGACCACGTCCAGGAGCACCACGCGTGGACGTATATGATCGTAGGCCGTGCGCATCTCGGCGACCCCGCCCAGACCCAGCGCGACCACCCGCTCCCGGTGCAGCGCCGCCAACGCCATGCCTCGCGTCTCGGGGTCCGTCTCCAGCACGGCGACCAGGAAGTAGCGGTCCGACAGCTCCGCGAACGGTACGGCTCCCATGGTTACTCCCGGCCGCCTCGCTAAATCACATTTGAATTACCGGGGCGCCCGCTTCGACCTGCTTGCGGGGTTCCCTGGAACGCTGCTTCGTCCCCGCCCCGATCCGTCACCTCGGCTTCTCCCAGGCACGGTTCGACGCGACGGCCTGCCATCAGGAGTATAACCCGCATTTGCCCCAAATGGGCTGCATTTGCTATAAAGGCGCGGTATTCGGATCCCCCACCATGACCGAACGCGAAGAACGCACCAAACACCTCGAAGCCCTGCGCGAACTGGGCGTCGACCCCTACGGCACCCGCTTCGACGGCGCCGGCCCCATCGCACCGGTCGTCGCCGCCTACAGCGTCGAAACCGAAGGCCGCCAGTACACCGTCGCCGGCCGGATCACCGCCCTGCGCAGCTACGGCAAGGCCGCCTTCCTCGACCTGCGCGACGCGACGGGAAAGATCCAAATCTACGCGCGCAAGGATGACCTCGGAGACACCCCCTGGAAGACGTTCCAGCACGTGGGGATCGGAGACCTCCTCGGCGTCACGGGCAAGCTGGGCAAGACCAAGACCGGCGAGATCACGCTCTTCTCGACCCGCTTCACGCTGCTGACCAAGGCCCTCCGGCCCCTCCCCGAGAAATGGCACGGCCTGCGCGACCCCGAGGTGCGCTACCGGCAGCGATACCTCGACCTCATCGCCAACCCGAAAGTCCGCGAGACGTTCCTCAGACGCTCCCGCCTCATCACCACGACGCGCGCGTTCCTCGAGGCGCGCGGCTACGTGGAGGTGGAGACGCCGATGATGCACGCCATCCCCGGCGGCGCGGCGGCCCGCCCGTTCGTCACCCACCACAACGCCCTCGACGCGAAGCTCTTCCTGCGGATCGCCCTCGAGATCCCGCTCAAGAAACTCCTCGTCGGCGGCTTCGAACGCGTCTACGAGATCGGCCGCGTCTTCCGCAACGAAGGCATCGACGCCAACCACAACCCGGAGTTCACCCTCCTCGAGCTCTATCACGCGTACGGCGACCTCCGCACCATGATGGACCTGACGGAGGCGCTCGTCTCGCACCTGGCCCGCGAGGCGACGGGCGGCACGCGATTCCCCTTCGGTGAACGCGAAATCGGCGTGGAGCCCCCGTGGCCGCGCCGCGATTATCTCGAGCTCCTGCGAGAGCACGCCGGAGTCGGCCCCAAGGACGAAGACGCCCTGCGCGCCAAGCTGCGCGAGCGGAAGGTCGAGACGGCCGGCCTGTCGCGCGTCGATCTCGTCGACAAGGTCTTCAGCGAATACGTCGAGCCGCACCTGCAGAGCGCGACGTTCGTAACGGGACATCCCGTCGAGATGGCCCCGCTATGCAAGGAGGACCCGAGCCGGCCGGGACAGGCGGACCGCTTCGAGGCCTACATCGCCGGCATGGAGATCGCCAACGCCTACACGGAGCTCAACGACCCGGTCGAGCAGCGCCGGCGCCTGGTGGATCAGGCGGGCGGCGACGAGATGGCGCGCGCGGGCAGGCTCGACGAGGACTTCCTGCGGGCGCTGGAGACGGGGATGCCGCCGGCGGGCGGGCTGGGAATCGGAATGGACCGGCTCGTCATGATCTTGACGAACTCCCCGACGGTCCGCGAGGTGATCCTCTTCCCGCTCTTGCGGGATATGGGAGCGGCCGCCGAAGAGGAAAGCTAGCGCCGTACATGTACAAACTCTTCATCGCCCTCCGCTACCTGCGCGCCAACAAGATCATCTACTTCTCCATCGCAGGCGTCGCCGTCGGCATCACGGTGATGATCATCGTCACCAGCGTGATGGGCGGGTTCTCGCGCGACTTGATGGCGCGCATCCGCGGCATGCAGGCGCATCTCGTGATCAAGCCGCGGTTCCAGGACCTGCGGATCCTCGACTACGAGGCCATCGTCAAGGACGTGCGCGCCGTGCCCCACGTCGCCGGCGCCGCGCCCCGCATCGAGTACGCGGCCTGGCTGATCTTCCGGGGCAGCCCCAATACCGTGGCGCTGATGGGCGTCGACCCGGCCCTCGAAGGAACCGCCAGCGAACTGTCGAGATTCTTCGCCAACGGCGGCAAGCGGACCTTCGACTTTCGCTTCGACGACGGAGTCGGCCCCGAAAGAGCCGGCCTCGTCGTGGGGAGCGAAATCCCCGCCTTCGAGAGCGCTCAGGTGACCCTGCGCACCGCGATCACCGGCGGAACCTGGGGCACGTATTTGCCCACGGACGATTTCACCGTCGTGGGCCGCTTCAAGTCGGGAATGGCGGAGTACGACTCCGGCTACGTCTTCATGGATCTCGACGCGATGCAGCGTTTCTTGAAGTTCGATCGGACTGTCAACACGATCGCCGTCGAGGTGGACGATTACGAGAAACACGGAGACGAGGTCCGCCGGCGCGTCGTGGAGGCGTTCCATCCTCACAACCCCGGATGCCGCAGCCTGCGCGACCACGCGTTCGGCCAGTGCGGCAGCTTCCGGGTGCACACGTGGAAAGAAGCCCGCGCGTCCCTCCTGCAGGCGGTGGAGATCGAGCGCGGCATCCAGATCATCATCCTCTTCTGCATCGTCATCGTCGCCGGCTTCAACATCATCGCCATCTACACCATGATGGTGCGCGCCAAGACGCGCGACGTCGGCATCCTGCGCTCGCTGGGCGCGACGCGCGGAGGGATCATCCTCGTGTTCCTCCTGAGCGGCGGACTGTGCGGCCTCTTCGGATCGATCTTCGGAATCGCGGCGGGCACGGTGCTGGCGACGTACCTCAACGAGATCGTGGGCTTCGTGCGGATTACGTCGCGCGAGCTCAACCAGATGGCTTGGCCGAGCCGGACCTTCGAAGCGGGCAAGGTCTGGCTGCCGCTCGTCCTGTACGTGCCGGCGCTGGTGTCGCTGGTGGCGTCGTGGACCACGCTCTACAAGCCGCTGCACTCCGCTCCGCGAAGAGTCTGGATCGGCGCCGGCCTAGCGGCGCTCTTCTTCCTCGGCGGCAGCGCGGCCTTCTACGCCTGGGCGCCGGACTACAAACCGGAGTACGACGATCCCTCCCTGACGCCGCGCCTGGCGTGGTGGATCGGCGGCGCGGGCGCCGCCCTCATCCTCGGCTGGACCCTCGTGCGCCTCCTCACGGATCGCTGGCACGAAACCTTCGCGGGCGGCCTCCTCCGCGTGATGGGCACGTTCCTGTATTCGGGATTGGCCGTCGCCGCGCTGGGCCCGGCGTGCGTCTCGGCCGCGCTTCTGGCAACCCAACCTCCCCGTCAGTTCCCAGGGTGGGACCTCTTCCCCCGACAGATCTACTATCTCGACCGCGTGCCGGTGCTCATCGATCCCGGCACCGTGATCGCGATCGTCCTGGCGACCCTCGTGGTCGGCGTCACCTTCTCGATCTATCCCGCGTTGCGCGCGGCGTCCTTCCATCCCATCGAGGCGATCCGCGATGAATGATCCATCCACGGAGTTCCTGCGGGTGGACGGAGTCGTCAAGGACTACATGTCGGGCGGCCAGCGCCTCCGCGTGCTCAAGGGCATCTCGCTCGACATCGGCGAGGGCGAGATCCTCGCCATCGTCGGGCCGTCGGGCGCGGGCAAGAGCACGCTCCTGCACATCATGGGATTCCTCGATCGGCCCACCGCGGGCGAGGTCCATTTCCGTGGGACGCGCGTTTCCGCCCTGTCGGATCCCGATCTGGCGCGGCTGCGCAACCGCGCGTGCGGCTTCGTCTTCCAGATGCACCACCTGCTTCCGGAGCTCTCGGCGCTGGAGAACGTCCTGGCGCCCCTCATGGTGCGCTTCGGTGTCTTCGAGTGGGTGGTCCAAGGCGCGGCGGCCCGCCGGCGGGCTCGCGGACTCCTCGAACGACTGGGCCTCTCGCATCGCCTGCACCACCGGCCCAACCAGCTCTCCGGAGGCGATCGGCAGCGCGTGGCCCTGGCGCGCGCGCTGGTGGGAGATCCTCAGATCGTCCTATGCGACGAGCCGACGGGCAACCTCGACGCCGCCACATCGCGCGAGGTCCAGCAGCTCATCCGCGATCTGGCGGCCGAGACCGGAAAGACGTTCGTGATCGTGACGCACGACGTGAACGTGGCGGGTTTGGCGCGACGCGTGATCCGGCTCGAGGATGGAGCGGTCGTGGGGTCGCAGAGAACGTGAGGAACCTTTCACCGCTGACCGGCGTACGAGAAGGATGGAGAGTATGAACCTGTTTCTCTGCTTGATTCTGACCTTCGCTCAACCGACACAAGACGCCCGCCGCTGGGAAGACAGGCTCCTGGACACCCTTCCGGCGGATGCCGAGCGCTTCCGAATGGGGCAGTTCAGTTCCGATGGAAGAACCGTCGCCTACGCCGTGACACGACGTGGACATGATCTTGATCTTGTGATCGTGAACGGCCGTCCCGGCAAAGAGTACGACGACATCCAGTCGCTTCAGCTCGGGCCGGACGGTCGGACGGTTGCGTACAGGGCCAAGACGGGAGAGAAGTGGTGCATCGTCGTTGGGGAAGAGCCCGGAGATCCGTATGATAAGGTCTGGCTGCCGGTCTTCAGCCCCGACGGCAAGCATGTGGCCTACGGGGCCGAGGACTCGAACCTGGAGTTCATGATCTTGGATGGCCGGCAGGGTCCGGCCTTCGACAAAGTCCACGTGCCATTTTTCAGTCCCGACGGCAAGACCCTGGCGTACGCGGCCGAAGACGAGGGCAAAGCATTCATTGTAGTCGGAGGCAAGAAGGGGCCTGAGTTCGACGGCGCTTGGTGGCCCGTCTTCAGCCCGGACGGACAGACGGTCGCCTATGG
>JACPRB010000004.1 GCA_016190155.1 Planctomycetota bacterium | reverse complement strand
GGTTGGTTTTCTGCGTGGCCTGCGCTTGCGGCCCTTCCGGTTGCGGCCGCCGCGCTGGGGCTTAGGACTTACGGCTTATGGCCAAGGTAAGGGTCTTGTTTGTTTGCCAGCAATGCGGCCACAAGGTCGCGAAGTGGCTGGGGAAATGCCCGGAGTGCAACGAGTTCAACACGCTCGTCGAGGAGGTGCAGAAGCTCGACGAGGGCATCCGGCGGCCGCTGCTCTCCGAGGAGCGGCCGATGTCCATCGCGGAGGTGCAGCCCGTCGATCGGCCGCGCGTGCCCGTGGGTCTGCCCGAACTGGATCGCGTGCTGGGCGGCGGAATCGTCATCGGCTCCGTGTGCCTTATCGGCGGCGATCCCGGCATCGGCAAGTCGACGTTGATCCTGCAGCTGTGCGAGAAAGTGGCGCGACAAGGCCGGCGCGTGCTCTACGTCTCCAGCGAAGAATCGATCATGCAGACGAAGCTCCGGGCGGACCGGCTGGGCGTGGGAGCGCCGGAGCTCTATCTCGTGAGCGAGACGAATCTCGACATGATCCGGCGGTACCTCGAGGAGATGCGGCCGGCCTTGGCGGTGATCGATTCGATCCAGATGATCTACCGCCCGGAGATTCCCAGCGCTCCGGGTTCGGTGGGACAAGTGCGTGAGTGCGCGGCCGATCTGACGTTCGTGGCCAAGCGCCACGGGGTTTCCCTCTTCATCGTGGGCCACGTGACGAAGGAGGGGGCGATCGCCGGGCCGCGGACGCTGGAGCACCTCGTCGACGCGGTCTTCTATTTCGAGGGCGATCGCTTCCAGTCGTTCCGGGTGCTGCGGGGGGTGAAGAACCGGTTCGGCTCCACCAACGAGATCGGCATCTTCGAGATGCTGTCCAACGGGCTGCGCGAGGTGCCCAATCCGAGCGAGCTGTTCATGTCGCAGGACCGGATCGGGCGGCAGGGGTCGGTGGTGGTGCCGAGCTTCGTCGGCTCGCGGACGCTCCTGGTCGAGATGCAGGCGCTGACGACGCGCGCGGCGTACGGGATGCCGGCGCGTCGCGTGACGGGCGTGGATCTCAATCGCGTGGCCATTCTCATTGCGGTGCTGGAGCGGCGTTGCGGATTGGGTCTGGGAGGGCAGGACGTGTTCGTGAATGCGGTGGGAGGCGTTCAGGTCGAGGAACCCGCGGCCGACTTGGGGGTGGCGGTGGCGATCGCCTCGAGTTTCCGGGGAAAGGCCGTGGACGCCAAGGCGTTCGTGTTGGGGGAGGTGGGGCTCTCGGGAGAAGTGCGGGGCGTGACGCAGGCGCAGGCGCGCATCGTGGAGGGCCGGCGGCTGGGGTTTGAGCGGGCGGTGGTGCCCGCGGACAACACGCGCGGGTTGGAGGCGCCGGAAGGGCTCACGGTCGTGCCGGTGCGCAATCTGCGAGAGGCGCTGGATGAATTGCAGTAGCGAGCGTTCACCCGTTCATCGGACTGAACGCTCCCGTCCTTTTCTTGTCCCCTGCTCGAGAGTTTAAAACGGGCGCAGCCGCCGTTGGGCGCGGCGGCTGCGGGAATTGGACTCAGGCTTGAACGGCTACTGGTTCCCGATGGCTTCGATGAGATCGCTGATCGACTTCTTGGGCATGATGCCGTTTCGGTAGCCCGGACCGAAAGGCAGTGCCGGCGTTCGGTTCAGGAGGCTCCGGACGAACGCGTCGATCTTTTCGCCGAGGTACCAGGTGACGGCCATTTCGCCCGCGAACAGGGCGCCGGCCGCCAGCCAGCCCATGGGGCCCGCCGCCAGGAGGGCGCCGTAAAGGGGCTTCGTGATGAGGTGCCCGAGGACCTTGGTCATGACCGCGCGTGTCGCGAAGTGCGCGGCGGTGTAGCTCGCCGCCGTGATCACTCGGTCCTTGAGGAGTGCCTTCATGTCGACTTGGGCGCCGGACATGCTGGCCATCGTCATGTCGGTCATCACCATCGCGGCGTAGAGCGGGACGAACACGCTGCCGAACGCGCCCGCCTTGCCGGCCACCTGCGCCACCGGAGCCGGGAGCTTGCTCAGGGCTCCTCCGGCCAGAGGCGCCGCTTTCCTGGCGACGCTGCCGACCATCGCGTTGGCCTGCAGGGCCGTGCCGGTGAAGATGGCGTTGTTGAGCCAGAACGGCAGCGTCTTGGAGGTGTTCCACGCGTTCTTCAGACGATCCATGCTGCCGGTTTCGGCGGCGAACATCGCTTCCTTGCCCAGGTACGCCGGCCACGTGAGCGCGAAGCCTCCCGCGTAACGCGCGCCGACTTCCGCTCCCTTGGCGAACTGGCTTTTCACGGAGGTCTTGGGAACCGTGATTTCCGTGACTTCCAGCCATCCCTGCTTGTTCCTCTGTACGTTGAGCTCGACGTTGCGGTTGACGAGCTTCGAGGATGCGTCGACACCGGCGGCGGTGGGAATGAACTTGCCGTCCACGACGACGCCCTTGGGGACGTTCGTAACGGTCTGGACCTTACCGGCGATCACTCCGGGAGGCAGCGTGCGGGGCGCTCCTACCGCGCCGAGACGCGCCTGCGCCACCAGCAGCATGTGATAGGGGATCGCCTGCCCGCCCATCGGGACGTCGCCGACGCCGGCGATGGGGAACTTGGAAACGTGGCCCGGTTGCGAGCGGAGCCACTCGCGATACATGGCTTCTTCGGTGGTCTCGCCGGCGGGCTGACTCCAGCCGTCGGACGTCGGCGGCTGTTGGGCGGCGTCATTCTCTTGAGAATCCGTAGCGGCCGTCGAAGAGTCCCCGTTCGTGTCGCCTTCTTCCGGCCAGGGGGTATAGGTCGGCCATTGATCGTCCGTGGAGTCGGCCGTGGCGGTGCCGGAATCCGGCGCCGGCGAGTCGGCAGCGCTCGGGGGCGTCGTCTCGGATCCGTTCTCGGGTGACGGCCCTTGCGCCAGGAGGCCATTGATGTAATCGATGCCCTCCTGCTCCTCGGTCAGCTCCGCGGTCCACGTCGAGGCGTCGCTGCCCAGCATGGGTGCCCAAGAGGGATTCGTGATGAAGGTGTTCCATGCCTGCGTCTCGATCTGCCACTGATCGACGGCGGCCTTAGCCTCAGTGAGACGATTGTGATAGGCGTTCACCTGCATCTGGATGAAGTACAGCTCGATGTACGCGTCGTGCAATTCCTTGCGTTTGGGGGCGAATTGCGAGATGAGCGTTTGCCGAGCAGAGGCGGACATTGTCGCCCACTTCGCTTGGCCCGACGCCCACTCTTTGTCCAGCTTCTCCTGGTAGTCCTTGATATCAGCCTCGAGCTGGGGCAGAGCTTGCTCCGCCTCCTCGATCCACTGCTGGATCTGTTCGGGAGTCAGCTCCTGCTGTTCCTGGGCGATGGCCGCCGTGCCCGCGAAGAGCACGGCCGTGAGCGTCAGCACAAGCCTGTGGTTCATTCTCGCACCTCAAAATAGCGCCGCGAAGGCGTCCCCCTTCGGTCGAAATCGAATATCCATTCCCTCCATTCGATCCTGCGGGGGATTTCTTCAGGCGAATCCCGGAAAAAAGAGCAACGAACCGCGACAAAGCCAGAATGTGTAAGAAAAGGGGAGATGGAGAGGACCCTCTCTCGATGCTCGCACCTAGGGTCCGGGCGCGCTATAATCGCGCGACGCCATCATGGGCAACGTCCACCTTTGTTTCCTCTGGCATCTCCATCAGCCGCAGTATCTCGACGCCTTGACCGGCCGTCTGCTGATGCCGTGGGTCCGGTTGCACGGAGTGAAGGACTACACCGGCATGGCGCTTCTGCTGGAGCAGTTCCCCGACATCCGATGCACCGTGAATTTCAGCCCGGTGCTTCTCGATCAGCTCGCCGGCTACAGCGAAGGCCGCGAGGACACCGTGCTCAGCGCCTGCTCCCGCCGCCCGACGGACCTCTCGGAGGAGGAACGCCGTTTCCTGCGCCGGCTGCTCTTCTTCTGCCATCCCCTGCTCATTCGCGCCCACCCGCGCTTCCAGGAACTGCAGGAAACCGTCCAGGCGGGCGCCGCGCTCAACGAACAGGACTGGCTCGATCTCGAGACGCTGGCCAATCTGGCGTGGCTCCACCCCCTCTTGGCCGAGCAGGAGCCGGACGTCGTGGCCCTGAAGGCGCGGGAGCGGCTCTTCACGATCCGGGATCGCGACCTGGTGCTGGCGCGGCAGCGGCAGCTCGTGGGAGACGTCATCCTGCGGTGGCGCGCCCTGGCGGAGCGCGGGCAGGTCGAGGTCTCCGTCAGCCCCTACTATCATCCGATTCTGCCCCTGCTCTGTGACGCCTCGTCCGTGTCGGAGGCGTTGCCGGGCATTCCCGTGTCGCCGCACGGCAAGGAACTGGCCCCGGATGCCGACGTCCATGTCCGCCGCGCCCTCGAACGGGGCGCGCAGATCTTCGGCCGGCCGCCGCGTGGCATGTGGCCCAGCGAAGGATCCGTCAGCCCTGCCGCGTGCGCGTTGATGGCGCGTCACGGCGTCGAATGGTGCGCCACCGACGAGGCCATCCTGGCGCGCTCGCTGGCGACTCCGATCGGCCGCGACGCGCATGGGCGCGTCGACCGGCCCGATATCCTGTATCGACCCTACAAGCTTCGCGAAGGTCCCGTCGTCGTCTTCCGCGACACCGTCCTGTCGAACCTCGTGAGCTTCACGTACAAGACGTGGGATTCCAACGACGCGGCGGCCGATTTCGTCTCGCGGGTCGAAGCCGTTCCCGACGGATCGCTGGTCGTCGTCGTGCTCGACGGCGAGAACCCTTGGGAGCATTTCTGGGGCAACGGGGTCCCGTTCCTGCAGGCGCTGTACAAGCGTTTGTCCGGCCAGTCGCGCATCCGCACGTGCGGCATCGGCGAGGGCGTGAAGCGCGTGGAGCCTCGGCCGCTCGACCGGATCTTCGCCGGCTCGTGGATCAATCACAATTTCGGCGTGTGGGCCGGCCACGACGAGGACCGCCGGGCCTGGGAACTGGTGGCGCGCGTGCGGCGGATGCTCGTCGACGCGAAGGCGCCTCCGGCCGCGTGGGAGTCGCTCTATGCCGCCGAAGGGAGCGATTGGACGTGGTGGTTCGGCGAGGACTACTCGACGCCGCAAGACGCGGAGTTCGACGCGCTCTTCCGGCGGCACTTGGCCAACGCGTGCGCCTCGGCGAAGGTGCCTCCGCCGGAGGAGCTGGGGCGCCCCATCAAGCAGAGGAAGCGCGAGGATCTCTATCGCCGGCCGTGGGCGATCCTGCGCGTGCAAGTGGACGGTCGTCGCAGCGATTACTTCGAGTGGATCGCGGCGGGCCATTACGACCTCGCCCGCGAGTTCGGCGCGATGTCGGGAGAGGCGGCGTTCCTGTCGGACTTGTTCTTCGGGTTCGGCGAGACGGACCTCGTGGTCCGGCTCGACTTTCGGCCGGGCGTCGATGCGCGCGCGATCCTGGCGGAGACGGTGGTGCGTTTGGTGGTCACGCAGCCGATTCATCGGATCGTGCGCCTGTTCCCGCCGGAATCGTCGGTGCGGTCCGCGTTTGCGGACATCCTGGAGGCGGCGGTGCCGTTCGCGATGCTGGACACGGGGCCGGAAACGGAGGTGGAGTTCTTCGTCGAGGTGGAGCGGCCGGGGAGCGTCCCGCTGCGGCTTCCCTCGCTGGCGCCGCTGCGGCTGGTCGTGCCGGGCGAGGATTTCGAGAGGATTCATTGGCGCGTGTGAAACGCGGATTCCACGGATTTGAACGGATGGACAAGGATTATTGAGAGGGTATGGCTGAACTTCGTCGCGATCCGGTCAGTGGGCGATGGGTCATCTTCGCCGTCGAGCGGGCGGAGCGTCCCGAGGAATTCCGTTCCGAGGGCTTCAGCCGCGCGGGGGGGGCGTGTCCGTTCTGCCGCGGCAGCGAGCACCTGACGCCGTCGGAGATCTTCGCCTTGCGTGACAACGGCGTCTGGCGGGTGCGCGTCGTGCCGAACAAGTTCCCCGCCTTGCGCGTGGAGGGCGATCTGGATAAGCGCGCGGAAGGCGCGTACGACGTGATGAGCGGCATCGGGGCGCACGAGGTCATCATCGAGTCGCCCGAGCACGTGGTCAATCTGACGGCTCTGGACGACGCGCGGGTCGGAGAGGTGCTCTGGGTCTACAAGCAGCGTCTCCTGGATCTCCGGCGCGACACGCGGTTGGTGTACGGGCTGGTGTTCAAGAACGTCGGCCCGCGGGCCGGCGCGACGGTGGAGCATTCGCACTCGCAGCTCATCGCGCTGCCGGTCGTTCCGGTGCGCGTGCAGGACGAGATCGAGCGCGCGCGCGCGTACTTCGACTTTCGCGGCCGCTGCCTGTTCTGCGACATCGTGCGGCAGGAGGAGGCGAGCCAGCTGAGGATCGTGACGGAGACGTCGAACTTCGTGGCGCTCGAGCCGTTCGCCGCGCGCTCGCCGTTCGAGACGCACGTGATTCCGAAGCGCCACCTGTCGCACTTCGAGGCGACGGGGGACGATCTGCTGCGGGAGATGGGGACGGTGTTGCGATCGACGCTGGCGCGGCTGGATCAGGCGATCGGGAGCGCCCCGTACAATTACCTGATCCACACCGCTCCGTTCACGTCCCCGGTGATGGAGCACTATCACTGGCACCTGGAGATCATTCCGCGCATCACGCGCATGGCGGGGTTCGAGTGGGGCGCGGGCTTCTTCATCAATCCGGTGCCGCCCGAGAATGCGGCGCAGTACCTGCGGGAGATCCGGGAGGGGAACAGGGGACCCAGAGAAGACCCGAACCTCAACGCCAGAGGACGCTGAGGACCCAGTGCGGCGACCGCAACCGAACTCGGGGATCCTCCGTTTTCTGTCCGGAGAATACTATGAGGAAGCCAGGAAGCCAGGAGGAAGACCGAAGGATAGGACGACCGACTGCCTTTCCTGGTTTCCTGCCTTCCTCAGAGATACTCAGGAGACTGGCCTGGAGGTTCATGAAAAACCTTGTCGTAGCACAAAAATGTGATCGATTAGCACAGCGGAGAAGAGGCCCGTTATCCCCATGTGAGCCATGCGGAAAGCGCGATGAGAATCGGGATTGTCACCCCTGAGGTCGCGCCGTTTTCCAAGACCGGCGGTCTGGCCGACGTGTGCGGGGCCTTGCCGGTCGAGTTTGCGCGGCTAGGGCACGAGGTTGCGGTGATCAGCCCGCTGTACCGGTCGGCTCGGGCTCACGGGCTGGATCCGACTCCCCTGAGGGTGCGCGTGCCGCTGGGGAGCAATGGGGTCGAGGCATCGGTCTTTCGGTCCGGACATCACTTCTTCATCGACCATCCGCCGTTCTACGACCGCGAGGGGTTCTACGGGACGGCGCGCGGCGACTACGAAGACAACGCGGCGCGTTTCACGCTCCTTTCGAAGGGGGCGCTGGAGCTGCTGCGGGCGTTGGATTGGAGGCCGGACGTCCTGCACGTTCACGATTGGCAGACCGCGCTCGTTCCGGTGTACGTGAAGACGCGCGCGAAGGATGCGTTCGCCGGGGTCAAGACGGTCCTGACGGTGCACAATCTCGCGTATCAGGGGCTCTTCTGGCATCTGGACATGTCGTTGTTCGGGCTGGACTGGTCGCTCTTCACGTGGAAGCAGCTCGAGTTCTACGGGAAGGTCAATCTCCTCAAGGGCGGCCTGGTGTTCGCGGACGCCGTCACGACGGTGAGCCCGACGTACGCGCGGGAGATCCAGACGCCGGAGCTCGGCGGCGGCTTGGACGGGGTGCTGCGCGAGCGCGCGTCGAGCGTGGTCGGGATTCTCAACGGGGCCGACTATTCCGTGTGGGATCCTTCGACGGATCGGCACCTCGCGGCGAACTACTCGCCGCAGGCGATGCAGGGCAAGGCGCGGTGCAAGGAGGCGCTTCAGAGGCGCGCGCGGCTGCCGGTCCGGCCGGATGCGCCCATCTTCGCGATGATCGGCCGGTTGGTGCAGCAGAAGGGCTTCGATCTGGTGGTCGAGGCGGCGGAGTTGCTGGTGCAGCTCGACGTGCAGATCGTGCTGCTCGGGTCGGGAGATCCGCGCTTCCTTCTGCCTCTGCAGAGGCTGGGGAGGCTCTACGGGGACCGGCTGTCGATGGAGGTCGCTTTCGACGAGGCGTACGCGCATCAGATCGAGGCGGGGGCGGATTTCTTCATCATGCCTTCGCGCTTCGAGCCGTGCGGGCTCAACCAGCTGTACAGCTTGCGCTACGGGGCGGTGCCGGTGGTGCGACGGACGGGCGGCTTGGCGGACACGATCGTGGACGGAAAGACGGGCATCGTCTTCGACGCCTATGAGACGGAGGCGCTGGTGGAGGCGATGCAAAGGGCGCTGGCGCTGTACGCGGATCGGTCTCGTTACAGGGCCGTGCAGCGGGCGGGGATGGAGCAGGATTTCTCGTGGTCGGTGAGCGCCCGGAAGTACCTGGAGCTGTTCGAGCGGTTATAGCCTTTCACCACTGTGTGGCGCGGCGGAACGTGTTGTCGGCGAACTCCGCCACGTGCCGCAGGCAGTAGGTGTGGATGCCCCGCCAGGAATCGGGCCCGTACATGCAGCAGGGCTGATCCGGAGGGGCGCCGTCTTCGTGATGAAGGGCGAAGCCGCCCGCGTCAGGCTGCTGATTGTGACCGATTTCGTGGGCGACGGTGGAGCGCAGCTTCAGGCGGGAAATCCGGACGTCGTCCGGGACCACGTCGAAGACGTCCCTGTACGTGGCGGTGGCCCAGAAGCTGTCGATGAGCCCCAATCCCAGCGTGGTCATCTCCAGGGTGTCGCCCGACAGTCCCGTGCACAGGGCCCATTGCCCGGGGGGGTGCGGATTGGCCATCTTGAGGGCGCCGACGGATCGCAGCTCGGGGTGAGCCATGACCCCGTAGTCGTAGCCGGTCAACTTGAGAGGGAGGTTCTTGTGATGATAGGTGCGGAGATCGTCGAGCACGGCGGGCGTGAATTCCGTGACGTCGTCGAGGCCGTCGCTGCGGATAAGGTCGAGCAACTCCGGATCGGCGACGATGCGCCAGGGGCGGTAATAGCCGCGCTGGTAGGCGAGGGCGTACGAGCCGGCGCTCTGCCCGAATCCGGCCACACACACCGTGTACGTGCCGGGCAAGAGGGTGCGCGTGATTCCGGATTTCGAATCGCGACCGTCGTCGTCGAGGGCGATGAGGTTGTGGTTGTCGTCGACCAACGCCAAGCACGTGTCGAAGTCCGCGGTGCCGGCGCCGTCGCGGAAGGTGAAGGTGTAGTCGGCCTTCTCGGTGACGCTGAAGCGATAGGCGTGCGCGGCGGCGGGGGTGAGTGCGCCGACCACGAGTTGCCAGAGCGCGTCCGGAACGAGCGTCCCCCGATCCACGAGGGTCCGGTTGCAGGCGGTGAGCCCGGGGCCGTTTCCGGCGTGGAAAAAATAGCGGTAGGTGGAGATGCCGAAGTCTCCGGCGGGCCCTTGCGCCGCGACCGCCCAGGCATACCACTGATCCGCGGCCGGAGGCGCGAACGTGAACGAGGTTTCGGCGGTCTGGAAGGTGTGTAGGGGGGCCCAACGGTCGGCATTCTTGATCCAGATCGAGCCGGTGAATTGAGCGGCCCCGGCCGGAGGCTTCCACATCAACGTGAGGGGCGAGCCTTCGAGCGGTGGGGCGGAATCATCGGGGGTGAGGGTACCGGGGACCAGCTGACCGGGAGGGGCGGCGGGCGGATCGACGAGGGTCGCGGCGTGGATCATCGACCATTTCGAAGCCACGAGCTCGGAGCAGCGGGCTTGGACCTTGACGGCGTACGTGCCGGGGGCGATCCAGGTGTGACTTTGGGACGGCGGTCCCCAAGGGGAGGCTTCGCCGTCGGTCCATTCGAAGCGATAAGACAGGGCATGGCCCCGGCTGCATGTCGCGCCTTCGGTCGAGAAGGAGAGGGAGGCGAAGGTCTGGCCGACGGAGGGGCCGCTGGGGGCGGAGGGCGCCTCGACGAAATGCGTCGAAGGCTCACCGGAGCCGGAGGCAGCGGGCTCCAGAGCCGCTCCGGAGCCGTCTCCACCGCACGCCGCTGCGAACGCCGGGAAGATGAGCGCACACAAGACCGCACAATTCTTCACAACACAATCTCCACGCCGAGGTTGGGCAAGCCGCCGGTCGCCCGCTCAAGATACATCATGGTTCACAAAACACAAGCATATAGAGCAGTTTTTATAGAACACAACGCGGCGCCCTGCTCCGGCGGTTCCCCTCCCTTTGCTTCCTTGTTCGACGCCGGGAGAGGATCCTTCGGGAGTCGGATGAAAAATTGTCCGCGAGCGGTTAGGGAGTCTTGCGGTCGGGGGGAGGGGGGGGCT
>JACPRB010000073.1 GCA_016190155.1 Planctomycetota bacterium | reverse complement strand
TCGCCCGGGGCCGGCGGGGGGATCAGCTGGTGACCCTCCACAACCGTGGCCCCCTGGACGATCCAGAGGGTCCGCCGGTCGAAATCGGCATTCAATTCCGTCGCGTAATTGCATTGAAAAGTCAGCACCGGATTCGTCGTGCCGGTCAGGCTGACCGCCGGGGATTTTGCCGTGCCCTGATTGGCCGCGTTATTGGAGGAATACGACGTACCGTTGTTGTAGTTGAGACTGTTCGGGGGAGACACGTGGGCCCCGGTCCCCGCGACGTTTCCGGGGCTCGAATCCGCATTCCACCCCACCCCTCCCGTCGGATTGGTGACGACCCAGGTACCGAGGCCCTGGTCGAAATTCTGCGACAGGATCGTCCCAGGAGGTTCCTGGGCCGTCGCCGACGATCCCAGCCACACGAGCATGGCCGGCACGAGAAGCCGATGACGGTGCATCATAACCCAACCCCTCCTCACAACCCAATTCAACTCGCCGCTCGATCAAACGGGGAATCTAGGGCGATTCGGGCTTCCTGTCAAGCACTCTGATTCACATAGGAAGCGCCCCTTGACTGGAATCGAACCTCCGCTATATTGGGCGGGATGAGCGGGTTCGTGAAGGTGGCGAGGTGTGATGAGATTCCTCCCGGCACCGTCCGCATGTTCGAGGTCAACGGCAAGGAAATAGCGGTCTATAACGTGGACGGCGCCTACTATGCCACGACGAACATCTGCCCCCATCAGGGCGGGCCGCTCGCGGAGGGCACGCTCGAAGGCCGGACGATCGTCTGCCCCTGGCATGCGTGGGCGTTCGACGTCGTCAGCGGGAGTTCGCCGGTCAATCCGCGCGCCAAAATCGAAACGTATCCGGTCAGACTTGAAGGGAAGGACATCTTCATTGACGCCTAGGAACAGATCATGACTCATGTAATCGCGGAACCCTGTATCGGCGTAAAGGACAAGGCGTGCGTGCCCGCGTGCCCGGTCGACTGCATTCAGGAAGGCGAGAGGATGCTGTATATCATCCCTGCGGAATGCATCGACTGCGGAGCCTGCATCGAACCGTGTCCGGTTCAGGCCATTTTCCCGGCGGATGAGCTGCCGGCCAAGTGGAAGTTCTACGAGGAGATCAATCAGCGCTGGGCGACGAACGGGCACAACGATGCCGCGGCGTGGGAGGGGTTTACGCCCGCGGAAGCGGCGAAGAAGACCTGGTAAGGGGGCCGTGCCGATGACTGAGCCTCGAAGCGGCGCGCGGGCGAAGGCGGGAACCCAGGACGCGACGGAAACGGCGGCCCCGCCGACGTACGTCGACTTTCTGTGCTTCCGGGTGGATCGGGCCTTCCGCCAGTTGACGCGTCCGGAGCGCGCGGAAGCGGTCCTCGAGTTCGTTCGCTATGTGAAGGAGCCGGGAGTCCCCGTCGAGGTCCGCCCCTATACCGCGTTGGGATTCCGGTCGGATTGCGACTTCTTTTTGTGGCTGATCGCCAAGGACTTGGAGAGCTTCCAAGGCTTCATGACGGGTCTTCTGCGAACGAGTCTCGGTCGCTATCTCGAGTCGACGTACACGTGGCCCGGCGTCACGAAGACGAGCGTCTACTCCAGGAGTCACAAGCAGCACTTCGAGCTCGGCCCGTCGAAGAGCCGGTACTTGTTCATCTATCCGTTCACGAAGACCCACGCCTGGTATCAACTCCCCTTGGAACGGCGTCGCGAGATGATGGCCGTTCACAACGAGATAGGGCATCACTTCCCGGACGTATTGATCAACACGTGCTATCAATTCGGCCTCGGCGATCACGATTTCATGCTGGCCTTCGAATGCGACGATCCGAAGGACTTCTCGGACCTGGTCCAGCGCCTGCGGGAGACGGAGGCGCGGGTCTATACGACGACCGACATCCCTCTGATGCCCGGCATTCGCCAGACGATCGAGGAACTCGTCGCTTCGCTCGCGTTGGCCTGAGAAACTGGAAACTTCACCTATTCGCTTCTTCGGACGATACAATTCATAGAAAGCGGGGCATCGTCTCCGCGTAAGGATCGCCCTCTGGTGACCGACCGAGATCAGAAACTGACGAGGCTCGTGGTTGAGCGGGGTTTGATCTCGCAGCAGCAACTCGACGAATGTGTGGCCGAGATGCGCGAGATCAACCGAGCCGGGTTGGCCAGCGTCCCTCTCGAGGAGGTCCTCATCGCGCATGGCTATGCTACGCGCGAACAGCTCGATGATCTGGCGGACGGGGGAGCCGCTCCCGTGTCGGCGCGACCGCGGAATGTCGAGCAGGACAGCACGGTCCTTCTCAATCCACCTCCGGAACGGGACACGGAGCGCACGGTGCTGGCCGAACCTGCCGTCCAGGCGCCGGAGGTGGAGACCCGAGCACCCAAGTCCGAAGCGCCTCGGGCCGCGCCGTCGAATCCGCCCACGGATACTCGCGCGATCGGCGAACTCAGGGGCGCGCCGCCGGAGGTCGTGGAGGCGGCTCGAGACCCGATCAACAAGCTCGGCCGTTATTGGCGGGTCGTGATGGTGGGAAAGGGAGCCCTGGGGACGGTGTGGAAGGCGTGGGACACGCATACGCGGCGGTACGTCGCCCTGAAGGTGCTCAAGGACACGGGGCGCGGTCCGGAGATCATGAATCTGTTGGACGAGGCGCGCCGCAACGCGAAGCTGGACCATCCGAACGTGTGCCGCGTATTCGAGGCCAATACGGTCCAGGGCGGCCCCTTCAATACGTACCATTACATCGCGATGGAGTTCCTCGAGGGCAAGACTCTCGAGGCCTTGCGCGACGATACGATGTCTCACAAGCGGGCGGCGCAGCTCGGAAGAGACGTGGCGCGGGCGGTGGATGCCGCGCACGCGGAAGGGATCCTGCATCGCGACATCAAGCCGCACAACGTGATGGTCGGCAACGACGGCAAGGTTGCGGTACTCGATTTCGGGCTGGCACGCCTAGTGGATCTCGATCCTCTGGCCAGCGCGGAGTTGTCCCGCACAGGACGCGTCATCGGCACGCCGGCGTACATGTCGCCCGAGCAGGCCGTCGGCCGCGTTCACGACTTCTCGGCCCGGTCGGACGTCTACTCGGTCGGGGCGACGCTGTACTACCTGCTGACGGGCCGGCCTCCGTTCGAGGGCAAGAGCCACTTCGAGGTCTGCTTCAAGGTGGCTCGGGAGGATCTCGTGCCGCCCACGACGGCGGACCCGGCCATCCCCGCGGACTTGGAGAGGATCGTTCTGCGCGCGATGCAGAAGGATCCGGTTCGCCGATACGACTCCGCCCGGGCCATGGCGGACGATCTCGATCGCTTCCTGAGCGGCGGCCAGATCGTCAGCGACGATGAACTGCGGTTCACCCAGGGGGTCGCGGCGCTCACGGCGGGACGTCTGGAGGAGGCGGTGCACATGTTCCGGGAGCTCATGCTCCTGGAGAGCGGGCGCGGCGCCGCCGGAACGATCGTCGCGGGCCGCGACGCGGTCCTGAAGAAGCTGGAGGAAGGCGAATACGGGCTCACCCTCGCGATCGAGCGACAGCAGAAGAACTACGACATCCGAACGCAGCGCGGCGTGATCCGGCTGGGGCGTGCCATCATCCGCTCGTTCGAACGCGTCGATCCTCGCGAGGACTGCAAGAACGCGCTGGAGGACTTCGATAAGGCGTGCGAGCTGCGTCCCGAGAGCACGCAGGCGCGGGTCAACCGGGCGAATCTGCTGCTGTTCAGCGGCCGATTCGCGCGTGATCGCGGCAAGGACATCGCTCCCATCTTCAAGATGGCGATCGAGGACTTGTCGGTGGCGATCAAATACGACGAGAGCTACAGCGCCGGGTTCCACAACCGCGGCATCGTGCACTTCTACATGGGCATGGAGGTGGCCAAGCAGCGGGGAGATCCCAAGGAGCACTTCTTCCAGGCGATCGACGACTTCACCATCGCCGCGCAGCTTGAGCCGACGTACGCGTATGTGTTCAAGGATTTGGGCGTCGTCAAGGTGGCGCTGGCGAAGCACCTCCTGGCCCAGGGAGAGCGACCCCGTGATCTTCTGGAGCAGGCGGTCGACCACCTGACCCGGGCGATCAAGCTCCAATCGAGGCTGCAGGGGGCGTACTTCGAGCGCGGCATGGCGAACTTCGCGCTGAAGCGCTTCGACGAAGCGATCGCCGACTGGATGCGCTGCATCGACCTCGACCCGAGCAAGCGCCGGCAAGTGGAGCCTTACCTGGCGGAGGCCAGGACGAAGCTGAGCGCGCACAAGGGGAGCCGCTAGAGGGCGGCGGGATGCTCGACGCCGACCGCTGTCAATTTATTTATAAATGTATCGTTATACATATAATTAG
>JACPRB010000083.1 GCA_016190155.1 Planctomycetota bacterium | reverse complement strand
GGGGTGGAGGGGGCGGGGTCGATGGGTACGTCGGTCCATAGGACTCGGCGGGGCGAGGAGCCTTCGATGGGTTCAGGGGTGGGAGGTGGGGGCGCGGCCGCAGGTGTGGGCTCGGGTGTGGGTGTGGGTTGAGGCTCGGGTAGGGGCCAGAAGGCGTATATGAGGGCTGCGATGAGGAGGATGACGATGGCGATGGGCCAGACGCCCACGGCAGAGTCACGCCCCTTAGGAGCTGGAGTATCCACAAACGCCTCCGATAGAGCCTGCGAGCAGTTTGCAACCTTTGTGCCATAGGGGTAATCTTATTCTTAGGGGCTAAAGGGCCTGGATGGTGTGGACTTTTAAATGGTTTACTGTGTAAAAATCAGCAATTATGAGAGTTTTGCGTGGCATCTACGGCGGTGATTGTGGCGGTGTGGTTATTTGCGTGAGATGCGTGAAATAGCCCAAAATGGCAGAGCTTTGGCTGTGCGGAAGCGCGAGTGGCTGTGCGAGGCAGATGGAGACAATGACCCGAGATGAAGCCAAGAACGTGTAAGAAAGGGTGAGGCGGAGAGAGGGGACGAGATGGGGAGTCGAATTCTTGGCATGGATCAGAAGATGCAGCTGAAGAGTAACACCGGGGAGCCACTCCGAACGCTATTGCGAACCAGAAAATTCCGGCAGTTCGTAGACGTTCATTACCAGCTTGCCCGGGTACGCCACAACGCCCTCGCGCCTTGGCGCCGGCTCCACCTACCTCGCATGGTGGGCGGAATCGGGATCATCCTCATCGTGCTCTTCGCGGTGATGCGCTGGTTGAACAAGCAGTTGTTGGTCCCCAGTAGCAGGCCCTGGAATTGACCCGATGGGAGCGCGACGGTTCATCATCCCGACGTTCTCTTCTAACCGAGCACTCCGCCGTGAGACGCTCCCCGCACGCGCTTGACTGCCGACGTGGTCCGCTGGGAATGCGACAGCCCCGGGCTTGCCGCGCCCCAGTTCCCGCCCGTCGTCCGTTTCAGAGCCTGTCGGTTCAGCGGCCGGCTCACGGCTTTCACTTTCGTGCGCGCCATTCGATCCTATCCCAGGACGCCGCCCGGTGCGGAGCCTCGCTTCCTGCCGCCGGCCTTCGGCCCGCCCAGCGGTGCCGCCGACGTGCCCGCGCTGAAGCCATGACCGTTGCCGCCCAAGGTCCGCGCCATTTGCGGCCGGCTCAAACCCTTCGCGCCCATCTTCTGGATCTTCGTCTTGGCCATGTCATCCTCCGATGGTTACCCGCAGACGGTCCCCGGCGCGCCGCCTCTTCAGCTTGGTTCTGGCCATGTCGATCACCTAACCCGAGACCCCACGGCCGCTGCTGGACCGCGGGCGTCGCGGTCGATCCCCGCCCGGTCGGCAACTCTGTCCTTGGCCCGCGCTGGCACCGCCCACCCCGTCGCCCGCGACGCATCACATCTCGCGAGGCGCAAGCCTCTTCTCGATCGGCCTCGTCTTCGTACGCGCCGTAGCACTACCCTTGCACTGCGTTGTTCGATCTCGAACGCTTGCTGCGTTCCTCCGTGCCCTCAGTAGCAATGCAGAGGCCAACTGGCCCCTCCTTGCGCCGCAAGCAGTTGTGCGGCCACGCTCGTCCCGTGGCCCGACGAATCCGTAGCTTGCGCCATATTCAAATGATCCTCGACAGAAAGCCCGGCGCTCGGTAGCATCCCGACGCGTTTCTCGGAGAGAACATATGAAGCGAATCGCGTTCGTCGGATTACTGCTGGGGGCCGCGTGCGCGGCGACGGGCCCGGCGCCTCAATGGAAGGCCGGTCGGGATTTCGCAGCCGGTCCCACGATGTCGTTGGACGGCGTGGCGAAGGCCGCCGCCGGGTCGGAGATCCAGATCGCCGGATCCGTGACGCGCGTGTGCCAGGGCCGCGGTTGCTGGGTGGAGCTCTCCGACGGTAAGACGCAGATCATCGCGAAGAGCCTCGGGCACGACGTCCTCTTTCCGAAGGACTGCGTGGGACGCCAGGCCCGCGTGATGGGCGTCGTGCGCGTGGATCCGCCGAGCGAGTGCAAGGGCGGCGAAGGGGGCCATGGCGACCATGAGTGCCCCAAGCCCAAGGTGCTCGTCGAGATCGTCGGCGCTCATCTGTATTGACCGGTCGGTAACCGTTCAGCCGTTCGCCCGTTCTTCCGTTCACCTGTTCTTGCGTTTGGCCGTTTCTGCGCTCGAAGGCCTTTGCGAAAGGTCGTGTGCGGCCGGCAGAGAACGGATGCCCGCGCGGACCAGAAGCCCGGAACGAGCGAACGAAAGAACCGATGAACGGGTGAACGCTTACCGGCGCCGTCTATAATGGCGGGATGACGGCGCTGCTGCTGGCGAGCCTGTTCCTTCAGGACGCGAAGGCGCGCTTCGCGGAGGCGAAGGATCGTCTCAATCGCCATGTTTGGGAAGCGCGCCTGGATCTGGGCGACTGGTGCCGCGAGAAGGGACTTGCCGGCGCCGCCGTTCGCCATTACGAGTTCGTGCGCGAGCGCGTTCCGGCGGGGCACCCATACGCCGGCCGCGCCATCCGCAAACTGAACGGCTCGTGGAAATCCAAGCCGGATACCGCTGATGAGGCGATTCGCGCGGAGCACCGCCGCCGATGCGAGGCGTACGCGCGCGAGGCCGCGGAGCGTGCGTTCGCTTGCTTCCGGATCGCCAAGGAGGGTGGGCTGAAGGACCTCGCCACGCGCGCCTTGGAGCAGACGGTGGAGTTTGACGTCGATCATGCCGGCGCGCGGGGAGAACGGGACGAAGTCAGAGTAGACGGGTTCGGCTGGGTCCCGCGAGCGGAGGAGAAGGAGTGGAGGGAGGTCGAGCGGTCCGAGCACTTCCTCCTCTATACGGATCGCAAGGATGCACGCGCGACGCTGGACCGTCTCGAGCGCGTCTACAAGGCGTTCTACGAACTGATGGGCGACCGCTTCACCCGGCCGCAGGATCGGATGGGCGTGTGCTGGCTGGAGAATGCGGAGGCGTTCGAGCGGATCCGCGCGCGCGTGCCGGGCGCGCCCGCTGCGGGCTCGATGGCGTTCTACAGCACGGTCACGCATGTCGCGTACTGCGTGGCTGATCCGACGAGCCTTGCGCATGAGGTGACGCATGGGTTGGCCGATCGCGGCGCGGGTGCCTTCACATCGTCGCTCCTTTGCGCGGGTCTGCGCGGCGACGCGCGGCGGGACTATTGGGTGGTGGAGGGATTGGCCTGCGCGCTGGCGGAGGCGCGCATCGAGGGCGGCCGCGCAATTTTCTCGGCGGGGGCGTTGCCGGCGGGCTTCGATTCGGCGCCGTTCATGAGGATGGGGGTCACGGAGTTCCTGCGCGACGCGCCGCGCCATTACTCCATCGCGCAGGCGCTCGTGGTCGGGTTGATCTTGGGGCCGCGCCGCGAGAAGTTTCTCGACTTCGTGCGCGACTTCTACGACGGGCGGGGCGACTTCGCCAGGACGGTGGGCGCGGTGGCGCTGGAGGCCGACCCGCGTGTCGCGAAGATCGTCGACGCCTTCGAGTTCCCGAGCGCGGAGGACATC
>JACPRB010000076.1 GCA_016190155.1 Planctomycetota bacterium | reverse complement strand
CTGCAGGCCGCGGAAGCCCTCAAGATCCTCGCCGGACACCGCGACGCGATCAACCCGAGCCTGGTCACCATCGACGTCTGGGGAAACGTCTTCCAATCCTTCGCCGTGAAGCGCCGGCTCGACTGCGACGTCTGCGCGCATCGCCGGTTCCGCAGCCTCAGCGCACGGCAAGACGGCGCCGCTACCGCCCTCTGCGGCCGAAACGCGGTTCAAATCACCGCGCCCGCCGGATCGCAGGTGAACCTCGCCGACCTCGAGACGCGCCTCGCCGCACTCGGCCCCGTGCGCCGAAACGCCCACCTCCTGCGCTTCGAGCCGGACGGCTTCGAAGTCACCGTCTTCCCCGACGGTCGGGCCATCGTCAAAGGGACCGACGATCCCGCACGCGCCCGCGCCCTCTACGCCAAATTCATAGGCGCGTGATGAACGAGCGAACCCTCCGGAATCTGCTCCTCGACTTCAAGCGCGGCCGCCTCGAAACGGACGAGCTCCTGCGCCGCCTCCGCGCGCTCCCTTACTCCGATCTCGGCTTCGCCAAAGTCGATCACCATCGGGCGCTGCGCTGCGGCTTCCCGGAGGTCATCTTCTGCCATGGCAAGACGCCGCGGCAGATCCGCGAGATCGCGCGACGCATCCTCGCTCACGATCCCGTCCTCCTGGCCACGCGAGCGTCACTGGAAGCCTACGAGGCGATCCGCGAGACCGCGCCGAACGCGACCTATCATGAATCGGCCCGCTGCGTCACCGTCGGCGCCAGGCCGGCCAAGTCAGGCCCGTACGCCGTGATTGTGGCGGCCGGCACCTCGGACATCCCCGTGGCCGACGAGGCGCGCGTCGCGACAGAGGCGTGGGGCGCGCGCGTCGAGACCCTCTATGATGTCGGCGTCGCGGGCCTGCATCGGCTGCTCGCGCACCTCGATCTGCTCATGGGCGCGGCCGCCCTTGTCGTCGTGGCCGGCATGGAAGGCGCGCTCCCTAGTGTCGTCGGAGGACTCGTGCGCCGACCCGTGATCGCCGTCCCGACCAGCGTGGGCTACGGCGCCCACTTCAAGGGCCTCACGGCGCTCCTATCCATGCTCAACTCGTGCGCCGCCGGCGTCTCCGTCGTCAACATCGACAACGGATTCGGAGCCGGCTACCTCGCCGGCATGATCCTGAGCTCGCCGTCCACCCAACGCGCGTCCAGGTCGAAAGACGCCAGGAGAAAGTAAAGCACGTCGAGCGCGGGCACTCCCTCAAAACGCGCGCACACCTTTTCACGTCCCACCGGATCCGGCACCCGCGCCTCGAAACCCGCCGATCGCGCCGCGAGGCCGACGGCGGCCGCGAGCGTCCCCTCCATCTTGAGATCAACCGACTTCTCGCGGAGCGCGCGGACGCGCACCGCATCCAAGTCGGACGCCGAACACTCCACGCCGAGCGTGCGCGCAAACGGGGCCGGCTTGGCCCGATCCTGCAACCGGCGAATCAACTCGATCAGTCGCGCTCGTATGGCCGACTCCAGGCCCGTTCCCTTGAGCGTCTCCTCCAGATAAGGAACCGCCGAGCGCCCCGTCGCCAAGATCGCCGCCTCGTCTAAGCGATCGATGCTCTCGCGAAGCCCCCGCTCCTCTTCCTGCGACAAGGCCCGGATCTTCTCCGGCGGATACGACCACAGGCGCTCCGGCGAGCTTACGACGATCCACCCGCGCGCCACCGCGAATTCCAATCCCGCCGGATCGAGCATATCCCGCAGCACGCGCTCCACTCGACCCGGACGCGCGACCACCAGGCGATCCCGTCGGCCCTTGTCCAAACCGAAATCCACGAAGATCGGGATACCGGCGAATCGGCCGAATCGTTCATCCAGCTCGGCCAGCGGAAACGGCGCGGTCGTCAAGCTCGACTCCGCCTCGAGCTTCTCGCGCAACTCCCCGGCGATCCCCGCGCACTTGAGCTCGAACATCACGTCGGCCACCGCATCCGTGCGTTTCTCCTGCGCAAGGAACCGAAGCGCCCCTGGGCCGAGCGCCAGCAGGCGCTCGCGCGAACCCGGGAGCGCCTCCACGAGCGCATGGATTTCGATCTCCGTCGGCTGATCCTGAATGAGGCAAAGCAGGAGGCACGCGATCACGATCGAGATTGTACCGGCGGGTCCTTGCCAGGTGCTACAATCCGCCCGATGATTTACCTGGACAACGCGGCGACGACCTGGCCGAAACCGAAAGAGGTCTACGACGCGATGGACCATTTCGCGCGCACAACCGCCGCCAATCCCGGCCGCAGCGGCCATCGCATGGCCACGGAGTCGGAGCGCCGCGTCCAGGAAGCGCGCCGGTGCGTCGCCAAGCTCCTCAACGCCGAGTCTCCGGACCGCATCATCCTCACCTTCAACGCCACCGACGCCCTGAACATCGCCATCAAGGGCGTGCTCCGTCCGGGTGACCACGCCGTCACCAGCCTGATCGAGCACAACTCCATCAACCGTCCCCTGGCCGCGTTCGACGTCTCCAAAGCCCGAGCCGCGCAAGACGGCACCGTCCCGCCCGAGGAAGTCGCCACGCTCATCCGGCCCCAGACGCGCCTGATCGCCCTCACGCACTGCTCCAACGTTCTGGGCGTCGTCAATCCCATCGAGCCGATCGCGAAGATCGCGCGCGAGCGGGGAATCCCGCTCCTCGTCGACGCCTCGCAGACGGCCGGCGTGGTGCCGATCGACGTGCAGGCGCAGCGGCTGGACCTCGTGGCGTTCCCCGGCCACAAAGGGTGCCTGGGACCGATGGGGACGGGCGCGCTCTACGTGCGCCCCGGCCTGGCGGTCCGCCCCTTCCGCGAAGGCGGCACCGGCTTCGCCTCCGAGAGCGAGCGACATCCCGACGAGTATCCCTACCACCTGGAAGGCGGCACACCCAACGCGCACGGACTCGCGGGCCTGGCCGCGGGCCTCCAGTTCATCGAACAGACCGGGATCGAACGGATCCTCGCGCACGAGCGCGCGATGGCCCTTCGATTCATCGACGCGCTGCGCGGACACCCGAAGATCACGATCTACAGCGGGCGCGCCCCCGATCGCCAGATCGGTCCCGTCTCCATCTCGATCGCCGGGAAAGAGCCGGCCCAAGTCGGCGCGATGCTCGACGAGCGCTACGAGATCGCTTGTCGGCCGGGCCTGCACTGCGCGCCCGGCACACACCGGTTCCTGGGGACGTTCCCGCACGGAACCGTGCGGTTCAGCTTCGGTTATTTCAACACGCCGTCCGACGTGGACGCGGCGGCGAAGGCCATCGAGGAGGTCGCGGCATGTTGATCGGACGCGTCGTGGGCGAAGTCTGGGCCACCGTCAAGGACGAGAAACTCGAAGGCGCGCGCTTCATGATCGTCCAGCAGGTCGATCCGCAATACCGGCCGCAAAGCGCATTCGTCGTCGCCGTCGACAGTCTCAACGCCGGCCCCGGTGACATCGTCTTGGTGGCGCAGGGCAGCTCCGCGCGCCAGACGAAGGCGACGCAGAGCCGGCCGGTCGATGCGGTGATCATGGCCGTGGTGGATCGGGTCGACGTCTGGCCCGCGGACGCGCTGGATCGCGACTACGAGCAGCGCCGCCGCCGGATCGACGACCTCTTGGCGCAGCAACCCGAGTCATGAGGGAGCTGATCACGGAATTCGATGTCGAACGCGCGCGCCGCGCGGGCGGGGTGTTGCGTGTTTCGGGCGAGGTCGTGCTGACCCCCGGCGCCCAGGATCGGATGCTCAAGCTCGGCGTGAGGATCGAACAGGCTCGTCCAGGGGCGGATCTGGCGCGCTCGCGCGAACGGCCGACCGTAGCGGTGGCGGCGGACCACGGGGGCTTCGAGCTCAAGGAGGACCTGAAGAAACATCTGGAGTCGTCGAGCTACCTGGTGCTCGACTTCGGCACGACCTCGCGCGAGGCGTGCGACTATCCCGATTTCGCGCACGCCGCCGCCGTCGCCGTGGCGGAAGGCACGGCCGATCGAGCGATCGTGGTAGACGGCGCCGGGATCGGGTCGGCCATCGTCGCCAACAAGGTGCCCGGCATCCGCGCCGCGAAGTGCGACTCCCTCTTCGACGTCGAAAACAGCCGGCGTCACAACGACGCGAATGTGCTATCGTTATCGGCGCGGTTGGAACGATCGTTGGCGCGCGAGATGGCGCGGGTGTGGCTGGAGACCCCCTTCGAGGGAGGGCGGCACGCGCGCCGGGTGGACAAGATCCGCGACGTGGAACATCGATACTTGGCTGGGGAGGTTCGTCATGGACATCCGTGACTGCTGGCGCAAGGGCAAGCAGATCGCCGCCTGGGTCAATCCCAACCGGGCCGCCGATCCGATGGTCTGCATCCAGGGCAATAAGGCCGCCTTGGAATCGCTGGCGGATATCCTGCTGCGGCTGTCGAAATCGGCGCCGGGCGAGCGGATCACGCTCGACTCCATGACGGGGCTCAACCAAGGAGATGTCGCGCTGTGCCTGGAGCACTCGGCCACCTTGGCCGCTCCGACGAAGCGCGACCTCATGGACACGCGCGTGACGGTGCCCGACGAGGGCGACACCATCCTGTGGGCGCGCGTCCCGACGGACAAGACCGAGCAGGCGATCCGATTGCTCGTCAGCGAGGCCGGGTACACGTCGCTCCAGGCACGGGAGGCGATCTCCGCGTCCCGAATATGCATGATACGGCTGCCGGGAGACACGGCGGTCCGCGTCAAGGAATCGCTGCGGCGCTCGGAAGTGGACGCGATGCTCTTCGAGCTGAGGAGCTGATGAACCTGGCGCGCGTCATCGGAACGGTATGGGCCACGCGCAAGGACGAGAACTTCACCGGCGCGAAGTTTCTCGTGGTCCAGCCGGTGGACGACGCGCGGCGCGCGACGGCGGCCCCGCTGGTGGCGGTCGATACGGTGGGCGCGGGTGTCGGCGAGACGGTGTTCTATGTGACGGCACGCGAGGCGCTCCTGGCGTACAAGCGCGATCTGGATCACCTCACGCCGTGCGACGCCGCGATCATTGGAATCGTGGAGACGATCAACGGCCGTGATCCTGGCTAGAGTGACGGGCGTCGTCGTGGCGCCGCAGAAGAACGTGGAGCTGGAGTGCCAGCGGCTGCTGGTGGTTCACCCCATTGGGCTCGACGGCGGATTCGTCGGATCCTCGTTCCTCGCGGTCGACCGGGTCGACGCGGGCGAGGGCGATCACGTGCTGGTCAACCGCGAGGGCAGCGGCGCGCGGCTGGCGCTGGGGAACGACAAGACTCCCGTGCAGGCCGTGGTGGTGGCGGTGGTGGATCGGTGGGATCCACAGCCCGCGCCGCCGCCGCTGCGGGAACCGCCGCACGCGGCGCAGGCGTAACCCGACTATCCGCCAAAGACGCGGGCCAGTTCCTTCAAGTCCAGGTGGATGCCTTCAGGGGCTCGCCGGGCGAAGCTCCGCGCATCCGCTTGACCCCCCCCCAGGGATGCGTTAGAGTCACTTCCAATCAATCCCCAGGAGGCGTCCGTGAGAATCTCCCTCGCCCTGTGCGCCCTGATGCTCGCCGTCGGGTGTCGCAGCAAGCCGACCCGCCCCACGCTGCCCGGACCGTCCCAGCCGTCCCCGGCCCCCGCCGAATCCGAAGCCCGAGCCCCCGTCGACTCCGACGATCCGGACGCCATCCTCGGCGAGATGGAAAGGCTGGCGCGGGAATACAAGGAAGACGCGGCCCACCGCGAACGGGAATCGCAGATCCTGGCGCGCCGGCGCACGGAAGAGTCGATGAAACATAAGGAAGAGGAGCGCCAGAAGAAGGAGGCCGAGAGGAAGAGTCTCGAGGGCCTGGGCGTGCGCGAGAGCCAAGCTGAAGAACAACCCCTCTTCGAAGAGCGCTGGGCCGACGTCATCCTCAAGGTGCGCGCGGAACTTCAGAAGGTCAAGCGCTGGTGATCGTCCGAGGCCATGACTCATCCCGACTGGACTCCCGTCACCCGGCAAGGGCGCGGCGATACCATCGGCGATATCGTGGCCGCGGGCGCGGATCGCATCGGCGCGGCCCCCGGCGTCGGGGATGAAGCCCGCGAACTGGCCGCGATGATCGATCACACGCTCCTGCGGCCCGAAGCCGCGCGAGCCGACATCGAGAAGCTCTGCGACGAAGCGCGCCGCCACGGCTTCGCCTCCGTCTGCGTCAATCCCGCCTGGATCCCCGCCTGCGCCTCCCAGCTGCGGCACTCCCCCGTCCGCGTCTGCTCCGTGATCGGATTCCCCTTCGGCGCCACGCTGCCGGAAGTGAAGGCGTTCGAAACCCGCATGGTGCGCGACGAGGGCGCCCAGGAATTCGACATGGTCATCAACGTCGGAGCCCTCAAGTCCCGCGACGACGCGCTCGTCCTGCGCGACGTCGAAGGGGTCGTCCGCGCCGCCGGCTACAACGGCACGGTCAAGGTCATCCTGGAAACGGCCTACCTGACCGACGACGAAAAAGTCCGCGCCTGTCACCTCGCCCAACGAGCCGGCGCGCATTTCGTCAAGACGTCCACCGGTTATGCCCCCGGAGGGGCCACCGTGGCGGACATCGCGCTGATGCGCCGCACCGTCGGGGAGAAGATGGGCGTCAAGGCCTCGGGAGGCATCCGCGACGCCGCGACGGCCCTGCGGATGATCGAGGCCGGCGCCTCGCGCATCGGGGCCAGCGCGAGCGTCAAGATCGTCGGCGGTGGCGCGGGCGCCCCGGCGGGGAAGTACTGATCCATGATCCAGCTCACGCGCTACCTGCGGCCGCCCCAAATCAAGGTGGAGCTCGAAACAGAAACTCCCCAGGAGATCCCCGAAGGCTGGTCCCACGAACGCTTCGTCTGGAGCGTCAAGGAGCGCGTCATCCTGGAGCTGGTGGCCCTGCTGGACGCGTCCGGACGGATCGCCAACCCCACCAAGCTGCTGACGGATCTCATCAACCGCGAGAGAAAGGCCAGCACCGCGATCGGCCACGGAATCGCCATCCCGCACGTGAGAACGATGCAGGCGCGGGACTTCGTGATCTGTCTGGCGCGCTCGACGCCCGGAGTGGAGTTCGACGCCCCCGACGGGCGGCCCGTACACATCTTCTTCGGCGTGGTCGCTCCCCCGTACGACGACAAGCTCTACCTCGAGGTCTACAAGGAGATCGGCACGCTCCTGAGCCAGGAGGAGGCGAGGCAAGCCATCATGCGCGCCGCCACGCCGCATGAGATGATCAAGGTGATCCTCGACGTCACGAGATAGGCCTACTCGCTTTGGGGCTGGAACGCGCCCCCGAAGAACCTCTGATAGTCGGCCTGCAGCTTGTCGTACCGGCGCTTCGCTCGTTCGAGCTTCTCTTTCTGCATCTCGATCAGCTTCTTCTGCCCGTCCGTCGGATCCCGATCCAGCAGTTTGATCGCGCGATCGGCGGCCCGCATCGCCGCCCATTCCCTCTGGATCTCGGTTTCAAGCTCGCTCTTGGCCTTCTCCCTCTCCCGCTCCGCATGCGAAGGCCTTGCCGTACTCGGTTGCGGCGCTTCCTCTTTCCTGGGCGCCGGAGGCCAGGCGTCGCCGATGACTTCGGCGTGCACTTGCTTGAAACCGCGGGTCGCGATCCAAGCGACTCGAGTCAGCAGCTCGTTCACGGACGCGTTGTTCCGAAGGAAGAAGGCCACTCCTCCTGCCGCCAGGGGCAACACCAGCAACACCACGCCCATCACCTTCGCAACGGGATGTGGACCCGCACGCCTGGGTGCCGCGCCCTGGACGGGCTTGGGAACCGGCGGAGGTATCGCCGGCGCTGGAACGGGGAAGGGCGTCGGAGTCGGAGGCGGTTCCGGGATTGTCGGCTCCTGCGGAGTTTGGATGACGGTCGGGACTTCGGAAGGTTCCGGCTCCTTCGGAACCTCCTCCGCCGGAACAGACGGAACGGCTTCAGGCGGCGCCTCCGCCGGTACGGACGAATCGAGATTCACCCCCGCCAGAGGGTCCTTGTCTTCCTTCTGTTGCACTTTCCGGGTGGGGATGTCGCACGCCATCTCGTCCACTTCCGCCGGCCTACCCATGTCGAGCATCGTTTCACTCACCAACCCGCCCAGGGTATCTTGGCCGGGGGGACGCGGGGGAACGACGAGCGTCGACTCCTGACTCGGTTCCGGCGCGGGTGGAATCTGGATCTCCGTCGCCCCCGGTTCGGGAGCCGCAGCCGGCGGAGGTTCCTCGACGGAGGCGGCAGGCGCGGCTTGCACCTGCGCCGACTCCGGGGCTTCCGGGGGCTTCGGTACGACCGGCACCGGTTCGGGGAGACCCATGTCCTCGCCGTTGCTCGCCTTCTCCTGCTCCTTCTGCCGCCCCGCCAGATCGAACGCCGCCGCAGGCTTGATCTTGCCGTCCGGCAGGAGGATCAATTCCTTCTGGCATACCGGACACGCCCCTTTGGCCGGCTTGGTGGGAAGACGACCCGAAAAAGACGCCTTGCAGTAGGGACAGAGCACTTTCACCGGTCCGCCTTTGGCCGGACTGCCCGTGGCCACGGCGACCGTGCTGGTGCTCTGGCGAGCCGGCGCCGGAGCCTCCGGCGCACCGATGTCCCCCGGGGTGCTCGCACTAGCGGCGCACCGCTGGCAGAAGAAGGGATTCACCGTCGTCTGGCTCTCGTCGACGAGCACCTTCAGACGGCACTTCTGGCAGTGGCGGATCGGCATAGGAGCGTTCTGTCTTAAGTCGCCGGTTGGCCCCGAAGGAACACCAGCACTTCGATGGCGGTGGCCGCCACGTATACGGATGTCCCCAGAATGAGGCCCCCGACCCTCTTGCGCTTGTCGAACAGAGCCAGGATCAGCAGGATCAAACCCGCGGCCGTCTGCAATGCGGCGACCGCGGAAAAGACGGCGATCGTACGGGACGGGTTCCCGGGTGCCCAGGTGCCGGCGTAAGCGACCAGGAGGCTCGTCACCAGCAGCAGCGCGTTGAGCAGGAAGAAGCCCGTCATCGAAGAAGACCCGCCTCGGTCGGAGCCCGGCTCGGATGAAGAAACGTAACCAGGTTGAGTTTCCGTCGGGCGCCTCGAGCAGATCAGAAAGGTGAGGGTCAACCCGGTGCACCAGACGGCCGCCATGAGCATTCCCACGTCGTAAGGGTAATTCTGCCCCAGCCGGCCGAAGGGCGCCAGCACCCCCAAATACCTGTATTCCGGCCCCGTCCGGTAGACCCCCTCGGCGGCGAACTCGTAAACCAGGAAGACGCCGGCTAAGGCGGTCAGCACCCCCAGAAATCGCCGCATCGGGGGGTAGTTTAACACATAGAAGGGGCAGTCCAAAGCGATGAAATCACAGAAGCGTCCCGCCGACATACTCCGCGTACGCCCGATTCGTCAGGGCGTCCGCGTCGCGATTCTGCTCCCGGGGCACCCACTGGAACCGAAGCGAAGGAAACGCCGAGGAAAGCTCGCGGGCGCGCTTGTACAGCGGCGCCAGACGCGCGGACCTGACCTTGTACTCCCCCTTGAGCTGTTTGATGATCAACTCGCTGTCGCCCACGACCTGAACCGACTCGCGCGTCAACTGCTGCGCCGTCAGCCACTCCAGCGCGCGCACCACCCCGGTGTACTCCGCCACATTGCTCGTCGCTTCCGGCGTGTACGGCCGTCCGGCCATCCCCCACCCTTCGTGCACGCGCCGGCCGTCACGATCGATCGTGAATCCGAACGTCGCGACCCCGCCGGGATTCTTGGGCTCGCACAACCCGTCAAAATGGACCACGATCCCCATCGACATCCCTCACGAAAGCCCCCCGATGTCTTCCTGCCAAGAAAGAACAACGACCCGCGACAGAGCTAAGAACGTGTAAGAAAAGGGGAGATGGGGAGGACCGGGAGAGGGAGAAACCCTTCTCTTTCCCTTTCTTACACATCCCTGCCTCATCGCGGGGCATTGTAAAAAGAAACCCCCGTGGGTCTCACGGGGGCTTGAATCGTTCGGCCCTGGGCCTGAGCCGGAACTCACCGAGCTACCAACGGTCGCGCCGGCCGCCACGGCCGCCGCGAGAACCTCCACCGAAACCGCCGCCGCCACCGCCGCGGCTTTCCGTCTTCGGGCGCGCCTCATTGACCGTGATGGCCCGCCCCTGCAGCTCGCGCAAGTTGAGTTCGCGAATGGCGGCTTCCGCCTGCGTCCGATCAGGCATCTCGACGAATCCGAAACCGCGAGAGCGACCGGTCGTTCGATCCATGATGATGTTGCACGCTTGAACCTCGCCGTATGCTTCGAACGCGGTGCGCAACTCGGCTTCGGTCACTTGGTATGAGAGATTGCCTACGAAGATGTTCACCTTCACAGCTCCTTGGAAAAAGGACTCGAATCACCTGCTTCGGAGGAAGGTCTCGAAGAACGCTTCGCGGGCCCAACGCGGAATCGGTTCGGTCGAGCGAACTTCCGTTCGAAGAACATTTTCACTATACGGGGGCGTTTTTGCAGCCGCAAGGAGAATCGGCCCGAGCAACAGTTCACCGGTTCACCCGTTCATCCGTTCGCCCGTTCCGGGCTCCTGGCCCGCGCGGGCATCCGTTCTCCGCCGGCCGCACACGCCCTTTCGCAAAGGCCTTCGAGCGCAGGAACGGGTAAACGCAAGAACCGGTGAACGGAAGAACGAATGAACGGATGAACGGTTACCGGCCCGAGGCCGCAGAAACGCTCCTCGTTCCGCAGTTCCGCGCTCGCCCTTGATGAACAGATCTCTCGAACGGATGAACGGTTGAACGGCGGAACGGTTACAATGCCCGCGTGCGACGACACATCCTGGCCATCGACGAGGGAACCACCGGCGTCACCGTACGGCTCTTCGACCGCCGCGCGCGCGTCGTGCGCGAGGCCGCCGAGGACTTCCGCCAAATCTATCCGCGGCCCGGCTGGGTCGAACATGACCCTCAGGAGATCTGGCGCGTGACCCATCGGCTCGTCCGCCGCGTCGTGTCCAATCCGCGCGACATCGAGGCCGTCGGGGTCACCAACCAGCGAGAGACGACCGTCGTGTGGGACCGCAAGACCGGCAAGCCCGTCCACAACGCCATCGTCTGGCAGTGCCGCCGCACGGCCCCGATGTGCCGGCGACTCCGCGAGGACGGCGCCGAGCCGCTCGTGCGCCGCAAGACCGGCCTCGTGATCGACGCGTACTTCTCGGCCACGAAGATCCGCTGGATTCTCGACCGCGTCGGTCGCCGTCCGAACCTCGCGTTCGGCACCATCGACACGTGGCTCCTGTGGAAGCTCACCGGAGGGCGCGTCCACGCCACCGACCACACGAACGCCTCGCGCACCATGCTCTACGACATCGATCGGCGCCGATGGGACGGCGACCTCCTGCGCCTCGTGCGCGTCCCGCCCTCGCTGCTGCCCGAAGCGCGCGACTCCGCGGGCGACTTCGGTCGAACGGACCGACACGTGTTCGGCGCCGAAGTGCCCGTCGCGGGGATCGCCGGCGACCAGCAGGCCGCTCTCTTCGGACAAGGCTGCTTCACCCGGGGCACGATGAAGAACACCTACGGAACGGGCTGCTTCCTCGTCGCGAACACCGGCCCACACCGCATCAATTCCAAGCGCGGGCTGATCACGACGCTCGCGTGCGGCGCGCGAGGCGAACCGGTGTACGCCCTGGAAGGCTCGGTCTTCATCGCCGGTGCCGTCGTGCAGTGGCTGCGCGACTCGCTGGGAATCATCGCGGACGCCTCCCAAAGCGAGGCGCTGGCACGGTCCATCGAATCGACGGGAGGCGTGTACTTCGTCCCCGCATTCGTCGGACTCGGCGCGCCTTACTGGGACATGCAGGCGCGCGGCACGGTCGTCGGGCTCACCCGGGGCGCGGGCCGGGCCGAGATCGCGCGCGCCTCGCTCGAGGCCATCGCCTACCAAACGCGCGACGTGGTCGAGGCCATGCAGGCCGACGCGGGACTCAAGATCCGCGAGCTACGCGTGGACGGCGGCGCGGTCGTCAACGACTTCCTCATGCAGTTCCAGGCGGACATCCTCGGAGCCCGCATCGTCCGGCCGAAGAACATCGAATCGACCTCCCTCGGCGCGGCGCTGCTGGCGGGCCTCGGGACCGGCTTCTGGACGGAGCCGCCGCTGTCCCCCGTGGATCGGTCGTGGACCCCGAAGATGGCCCCGCGGCAGCGCGAGGCGCTCTACGCGGGTTGGCAGCAGGCGGTCCGGCGCGCGCGGGGATAGCGCCTCACGGGACGTCGTTGTACTCGACCTCCACGGAAGGTGCCGGATCCGCCGCCTTGTTGAGCCCCGAATATCGGAAGAACGGATAGTCGGTCAGGATCTGCGTCCAACATGAGGTCGGCTGGCTGGCCTGACCGACGTGATTATCTTCCCCGCACCATCGAAGGACGGAGAAAGCCAACTCCATGACGCACGCGTTGTCCTGCGTGCCGTCGGCATATTCGTCCCACAGCAACGGACCCATCGACCAGCTCAGTCGAAACAGCATGTGCGATCCCTCGTGCAGGATCACCAGATCGTTCGGGTTGGACGGCAATCCGATGATCCGCCCTTCCCGCCCGGTCGCGCCGATCGCGACGAAGCCTCCGAACTGGACGTTCCACGTGTTGCCGCCGAACACGATCGCGTCGAACCCTCTCACCGCAGGCGGCACGGGAGTGGACATGAGCGCGCTGGCCCTGATCTCGGACCCCACGTTGTCCTCCAGAACGACGCGGGTGATGTAGACCTGCCCTTCCGTCACGTTCCACAAGGCGCTCGAAAGCGCGACCAGCCGGGCGTACCACGCCTCGAGCTCTCCGAAGGGCATGTTCTGGTTGAAGCCGACGCGCCACGTCACGCCGAACGGAGGCTCCGCGCCGTTGGGAACGACCGCCTTGCCCTGCAGCGTCGACGACAAAGGCGGCGGCGCATCCTCCGCTTCGTCCCCGTCCTTCCGGCAAGACATGGTCAGCACGAAGCCGGCCAGAACTGCGACAGAGAGACGTGTCATGGAACGCATAGCACGACTTCCGCAACCGAAGGCGCCTCCGTCACCAGGGACGTCACGAGCTCGCGCGCCGCTGTCTCGACGTCCAGCCGCGCCAACCCCCGCGGCACATGATTCAGCCGGAACCGCCCGTCCTCGCCGATCGGCACACGACATCGCACCCGGCCCGAAACGACCACGGCGAAAAGCCCGGGACGCGCCGGCTCGATCCTTCCTTCCAACGCCGCGCAAGGCCGCAACACGATCGGGAGGGGAGAGGCCGAGACGTCCGCGTCGACGACCGCGGACTCGTAACCTTCCGCGCGCAGGACAAGACGCACGAGATCATCGCCGAGTTCATCCAGGACGAACGAGCCGTCCGGCGCCGTCATCGTCTTGAACGTGAACCCATCGCCTTGACCGGCTTCGACGATCACGCCCGCCAGCGGGGGCCCCGCCGCCGAAAAGACGACCCCCGCGATCCGCACGCCGCGCTCCAGCACCATCGAGACGGCCGCCGGGGCCTCGACGACGATGCGTCGCGGACGGAATCCCGCGGCGCGCCCCTCCACGATCGCCCGCGTGCCGGCCGCTACCGGCCCCAAACGGAAGAGCCCCCGCGCCCCGGCCACGGCCCGCACCTCGCGTTCAGGAAGCACCTCGCCCCCCGAACGAACGTGCGCGATGACCCGGGCCCCCTCCAGCGCGATCTCTTCTCCGCCTCGCATCACGCCCTCGATCCACGCCGGCGCGCTGAAGCGCAAGACGTGCGGACCCGCCGAAGAGACATCCGCCCACGCCGTATCGCCGTCACGCCGCGCCACGAGCCGGACGGGCCCCCGCACGCCGCGCAGCTCGAAACGACCCGCGCCGTCCGCGCGCGTCCGCGCCAGCTCCGCTCGAGGGCCGCAACAGCTCGCCGGCCCCGATGCGAGGGCCAGCACTTCTGCGTCCGGCACGCAAGCCCCGCTCGCGTCGCAGACCTCGCCGCGCACGCCCTCTTGGGGCGGCGGCGCGGACGCGGTCAAGAGCACCGTCACGACCGCGATGGAAACCCCTTCTCTCACACCCTTCTGACGAGAGTCCGGGGCCCGTATCACAGACGCGGAGAATAGGCCCTACCGCAGCATCACACGGCACGCGATCTCCCGCTCCTGACATGCGGCCGCCAGAAGCATGATCACGAGGCTCATGGCTATCGCTCCTTCAACCCGACCAACTCCTCTTCCATCCTCCCACGCAAATCCGCATCCGCGGGCAACTTCAACGCCTCTTCATAAAGCCCGATCGCGCGATCGACCTCCCCCTTGTCCGCCACCACCCGCGCCAACGCCCGCACATCCTCCGCCGTCACCGAAAGCGACAAGGCGACCCGGTAGTCCCGCTCCGCCTCGTCGAACGCTCCTCGCTCGTGACGCACCTCTCCCCGATAGCGATAGGCATTTCGATTCCGCTCGTCCAGACGAATCGCCTCCGTGAAGTCCGCCTCGGCGCCCGCCGCATCCGCCGCGGCCCGCCGGGCCACCCCGCGCGCCACGAAGACCCGCGCCTCGGTCAACCCGCCCGCGATCGATCGATCGAAGTCCGCGATCGCCTCTCCCGCGCGACCCATCGCCAACAACGCCGCCCCACGCAGATACAGAACCTCGGCGTCGCCCGGAAGGAAGTCCAGCGCCCGCGAATACTCTCCGGCGGCCCGCTCATACCGCCCTCGCTCCGCGTGCAGTCGCCCCAGCGAGACGTGAGTCTCCGGCCGATCCGGCGCCAGCGCGCACGCCGCCTCCAGCGACCGTTCCGCGAGCACGCAGCGCTTCAACCGCAGATCCCGAACGCCCGCGTCGTAGTACCTCCGCCACAGCGCGCCGTCCCGCGACCGCGCCTCCGCATAATCTCGGTAGGCCTCGGACAGCCGCCCCGCCCGAGCCGACACGTACGCGCGCAAGACCAGCGACTCGATCGCCTTGGAGTCCTGGGCCAGGAGACGCTCCGCATCGGCCAGCGCCGCTTCATGTCTTCCCAGATCCGAGTGCGCCAGCGCCCGTCCGCCGAGGGCGTCGCGATGCATCGGGTCGCGCCCCAACACGTCTTCGTAGTCCGCCAGCGCCTCCGACGCGCGCCCCTCGCCGGACAGCACGGTCGCCCGCAGGATGTGCGCATCCGCGTACTCCGGTTCCTGGGCGATGGCCTCGCCGGCGCGATCGAGCGCGCGCGACGCGTCGCCGGCGGCGTAGCTCCGCGCGGCCTCGCGATAGAGCGCCAACGCGTCCGGTCGAGCATGGGCACAACTCGACGTCACGGCGAGCACGACCGCCCATCGTCTCATGGCTGTCTGCGATATCGTTCGAGCAGCGGCATGAACTCCGGCCGAGACTTCAGATTCTCCAGATCCAAATCGTACGCCAGCTCGTCGACCTGCGGATATCCGTTCTGGAGCGCCCCATCCAGGGCCGCCAGCGCCGGGTCGGCGTCGTTCTTCAGGGCATACTGGCACGCCAGTTCATAGTACGCCCTGATGCGCAGGGCCCGCTGGCACGCCGACGAGAGCTTCTCGCGCTTCATCTCCTCCGGATCGTCCAACCGCATCAAGAGGGCTTCGAGACGGGGTTGCGCCTCTTCGAAAGGACCACGAGCCGCCTCCAGCAGCCGCTCGGACTCGCTCGACGCGGGGCGCGGCCGAATCCGCTGGCTGAACGATTGAACGATCGCGTGCCAGTTGTCGAGCGACGGCCCGCGCAGATCGGGTCGCGCCTTCTCCAGGGCATCGAAATGGGTCTTGAAGGCCGTTTCGTCGCCCAGCGCCAGATCACACGCCAGGCGCAAGGCGTGCGCCGCGATGAACTGCGGATCCTTCGACAGCACGGCGGTGAAATCGTCGCGACACGTCGCGACGTCGCTGGAAGCCTCGACCACGGCCAACCCGCCGCGGAGGAAGCGGGCGCGCAGGTTCTCGGGGTCCATCGCCAGCGCCTGATCGAGATCCTCGAGAATGAGCCGGCGGGTCCGCCAGGATCGATCACCCTCCAGCAGAATAGCGGCGCGATCGAGGTAGCTCTGCGCCTCCCGCGGCGCGATGGCGACCATCTCATCCAGCGCGGCCATTGCCGGAGCGCGCCGTCCGAGCGCCAGGTGAATCTCCGCCTGCACCTTGAAGGCCTCGCGATGATTCGTGTCCTCTTCGATGGCGCGGGCGCAGTCGTCCAACGCCTCCCGAAGGAGCTGTTCCGAACGCGTCCGGTCGCCGCCGCGCCGCGTCGCCAGGGCTTCCTCCCGCTTCACCCGCGCGCGCAGGACGTAGGCGTCGGCGAAGACGGGATTCTGGATCAGCGCTTCGTCGAGAAGGCGCAGCGGATTGCGGCCGGGCTCTCCGAAGAAGATCGCCGCACGGGCTTCGGCCGCGAGCGCCTGGTCGGGCCGGATCTCGAGCCGGCGCAACGCCTCGATGTCGGACCGGATGAGCGGCTTCTCGCGTGCCATCGTCTCATCGAGCGCGTCGTCCATGGCGAACGGCGGCACGCGCAGGAGCTTCTGCGCCAGCAGATTGAGGCGCAGCACCACGCGCTCGTAGTAGACGTCGGCCAGCGTCGGTTTCAGGCGAACGGCTCGATCGAAGTCCTTGAGCGCGCGCCGCCCCTGGTTGAGCTCCACGCGGATGGAGCCCCGCAGCGCATACGCCTCCGCAAAATCGGGATACAGATCCAGCGCGCGGTCGACCTCTCCCAAGGCGTCGGTGAAGACGTCGACGCGCCGGCGCCTCTCTTCGGGCCGCCGGTAGCGCTTCGCCTTGGAGTACTCCTCCCGCGCCTTGAAGTAATACGGCTCCGCTTCGGCCAGCCGCGGCGAGGAGGCGGTCCATCGCGTCCAGACGAACGCGCCCAGGAAGAGCGCGAGCATGACCATCGCCGTGGTCAGCGAGGGATGGCGCCGGATCCACCGCCGCGCGCGCCGTCTGAGGCTCGCCGGATGCGCCAGGATCGGCTGTCCGTTCAGGAAGCGATCCAGGTCGTCGGCGAGTTCTCCCGCCGTCTGGTAGCGGTAATCCCTCTCCTTCGCCAGCGCCTTGAGGCAGATCGTGTCCAGATCGCGGGGCACCAGCGGCGTCACCAAGCCCGGCGGTTGAGGATCGCGTTCCTGGACGTCGCGCAGGATCTGCGCCATCGTCTCCCCGACGAACGGCGGCCGGTGCGCCAGCATCTCGTAGAGCACGGCCCCGAGCGCATAGACGTCGCCGCGCTCGTCCACGGATTTCATGTGACCCGCCGCTTGCTCGGGCGGCATGTAGGCGGCCGTACCGATGACCTCTCCGGTCTTGGTGAGCGGCTCGGGCTCGTCGCTTTCCTTGGCCAGTCCGAAGTCCACGATACGCGGGCGGCCGGCGGCGTCGACCAGGATGTTCCCCGGCTTGATGTCGCGATGGATGACACCGTGCTGGTGCGCGTGGTGGAGGGCGCGCGCCACGTCGCGCGCGATGCGGGCGGCCTCGTGAGGGTCCAGATTGGGGTCCCGCGCCAAGCGGTCGAGCGGCTTGCCGTCGACGAACTCCATCGCAAAGTAATAGAAGGGAGGGACCCGGCCGACGTCGTAGACGGGCACGATGTTGGGATGCGACAGCTTCGCCGTGGCGCGCGCTTCCCGCTGGAAGCGATGGAGGATCGTCTCGTCGGCGAGCCGGCCCGCGGCCACGACCTTGAGCGCGACGACGCGGTTGAGATCGGGGTCAAGGGCGCGATAGACCACCCCCATTCCGCCGACGCCGGCGCGATCGATGATCTCGTATCTGCCGACGCGCTGAGGCTCCGGAGCGGTCGCGCACCGCGAACAGGTCGCGCTTTCCTCAGAGTCGGCCCCGCACTGCAGGCAAGTGAACTTCATGATGGGGGCGTCCATCATACTCGGAACCGGATGCGGTTCAACATCAAGAGGATCGGCACGACGCGCTCTCGGCCAGGAGCGTCACCGGATGACCGATGGCATCCGCAACATCCTGCTCTGCATCCCGTTACGAAATATCACTTTCCTGTGAAGAACTCCTCCCGAACATCGAACAAGGCAATGAGAGCCCTATGGGAGGGCCATCCTTGGCGGTGCAGATGTTTGACGAGATAAGGGCGTAGTTTCTTGGAAAAGAATAAAGGCCAGGCGAATTTCCGCGTAGAAAGGGGTAGCCCATGGGCCCTGCAGGGGGGAACCTTGGGGCTTGTGTTGTTATGGCTACCCATGCAGAGGTGCCTGGCGGGCTCGAATTGAGGAGGGCGCCATGAGACCTTCATCCAAGGTCACGTGGGTTGTGTTGACGGGAGGCGCTGGTATTCTCGCCCTGTTGTTCGCGGGGGCGATGTGGGCGCGAAGCACGGGGTCTGAGGCGACCTCCAAGGCGAAGACGCCGACGCCCGCCCCCACCGGCGAAACACGCGTCCAGGATTCGGACAGGAGTCCGTCGACCGCCCCTCAAGCGCCGGAAGCTGCTGCACTCCACCCGGCAAGCCATCCGCTTCGCGAAATCGAGGAGAGACACCTCGATCATGTGGGCGCCCCGCTTTTCCAAGCCCGCCTCACTCGATGGAACCGTCGCGCCGATGGATTCCATCCGGCCGGGCAACCGAAACTCGAAGTCACCCTCCCCGCGCTGGCCGACGGAGGTGTCTGGGTTCAGGCGGACCGGGGGGCTTTCCGAATCGAGTGCTCCGACCGCCAAGCCTCCTCGATTGAGTTTGAAGTGCCCGCCGTGGAACAAACGGCGTTGGCCCGCCTTCAGGATCCGCTGCTCGCGGCGGTCTACCCGTACCGGCGAGAGCTTTATCGAAAGACCCAACCCCAGGGACACGCAGATTTCTCCGGGGTGGCCGTCTATCGCGATGTCTATACTGATACGGACAGCCTCTGGATCGCTCGGGAAGATCGGGTGGAAGAGCTTCTATTGCTCCGATCCGACAAGGCCCCTCGCAGCTTCCACTATCGTCTCGCTTCCGAACAGCTCAAGCGCGTGCGGCAAGCCGGACCGACGTGGGAACTCCTCAACGCCCAGGACGTTCCGGTCGTGCGCCTGCACCCGGTGACCGCTTGGGATGCCGCCGGACGATCCGTCAAGATGGACGTCCGCATCGACACCTCCGCGGACAAGACGGAACGCGATTTGGTTCTGGCCCTGGCCGATTCCTCGCCGGCCTATCCGGTCCTGGTCGACCCCGAGTGGTCGTCCTCGGGCTCATTGTGGGAAGCCCGCTCGGCGCATACGCTGACGCGGCTCAATACCGGCGCGGTTCTCGCGGTCGGTGGCATGTCGAATCTCCAGCCCACGAATACGGCGGAGCTCTTCAATCCGACCAACGGGACATGGTCGCCCATCTCGCAAGCCATGCCGCAGGCTCGCGCCCTGCACGTGGCCGTCCTTCTCGACAACGGCAACGTCCTCATCGCCGGCGGGACGACGATGGAGACCGCCAACGTCTTGGGGCAGCAGATGCAGGTGCCCCGGTCCGTGAAAACGGCGCTCCTGTACGTTCCGGGCAGCGCGAGTCCATGGCAAACTCTGTCGGACATGAGCCAGGAACGCGCCGCGGCGGGGGCCGTGAAGGATCCGAGCGGAACCGTCTGGATCACCGGCGGGTTCAAGCTCTGGATCGACACCAATGGGTTCAACACGACGCCCAATGGCCTGAACATCAACATCCACAATTCCGTCGAGAAGTTCACCACATCCAATACCTGGACATCCGCTCCTTCCATGGCCCTCTCGCGCGCGCAGCACGCAGCCGTGCTCGTTCCCGCCGCCGGCGGTAATCCCGCGCGGATCCTCGTAGCCGGTGGAGCGAACACCGTCTCCACCAACGCCACGCTTACGGGCGCGCCCAGCACCGGTTCGTTCGACTTCAACCCAACAGCGTCCGTCGAAACCCTTCCTCTCACCGGCGCTTCGTGGGCGACACCCGGTTCGCTGAGCGTGGCCCGAGGAGACATCGCCGGAGTGATCCTCAACGACAATTCCGTCCTGCTGATCGGCGGAGCCACGGAGCTCGCGGCGACCAACGTCGATCCATCGAACTCCAGTTCAGGTCAGTACACGATCGTCAGCTCGAATGTGGTCGACCGGTATAATCCCGCGGACAATTCGATTTCCACCGTGGGCGCGTTGTGGACGGCCCGCTGCCAGCACAAGGCGGTGCGCCTGTCCGACGGGCGCGTCCTCGTCGCGGGCGGGACCGCGAGCGCGTCCGGTCAAACATACCAATTCCTGAACAGCTGCGAGGTGTACGACCCGCAGGCCGCTTCGACGCCCTGGACCCTCGCGGACACGCTCGGCGAGGTGCGCGCCTCCTTCGGAATGGAGGTGCTGCAGGACGGTCGAGTGCTCGTGTCCGGCGGAGAGAGCACCACAGGAGGCCTCTCCCAGGCCGTCTCAAGCTCCGAAGTCATCGACTTCACGGCGCCTCCTGCTGATACTCAGGGACCCACGTTGACCATCAGCTCCCCGGCGTCAGGTGGAACGGTCACCCAGACCCCCGTGGCGGTGGCGGGCATCGCCTCCGACGTCAGCGGCCTGTCGGGGGTTTCCTATGTGAACCAAACGAACAGTCAATCGGGTTCCGTCAGCCCGGCGATCCCGCCTTGGTTCAATTCAAGCAACCCCAGTCAACCGAAACCTTGGAGTGCCTCGATCCCCTTGGCTCCAGGACAGAACACGATCGTGTTCACGGGCACGGATCAGCTGGCGAACACGACCCAAATCACGTACACCCTCACCTACAATGCTCCACCGCCTCCGGATAATCAGGGGCCTACGTTGACCATCAGTTCCCCGGCGCCCGGAGGAACCGTCACTCAGACGCCCGTGGTCGTCGCCGGAACGGCCTCAGATGCGAGCGGCCTGTCGGGGGTTTCCTATGTGAACCAAACGAACAGTCAATCGGGTTCCGTCAGCCCGGCGATCCCGCCTTGGTTCAATTCAAGCAACCCCAGTCAACCGAAAGCTTGGAGCGCCTCGATCCCCTTGGCTCCAGGGCAGAACACGATCGTGTTCACGGGCACGGATCAGCCGGGGAACACGGCTCAAATCACGTACACCCTCACCTACAATGCGCCGGCGCCTCCCCACACTGTGGCCACGCCCACGACACCCAGCGGCGTGTCCAGCGGTCAAACGGGCGCTTCCTATAGTTTCTTCACCGGCGCGTCGTACTGCACCTTGGGTCACGATGTCACGTACCGCTTCAATTGGGGCGATGGGATCGGACAGTACGGAAGTTGGACGCAATCCCACACGTGGAATAGTGGCGGCAACTACTCGGTGTCCGCTCAGGCGCAATGCAGCGCCGGCGTGCCGTCCGATTGGTCGAACTCAATATCGATCTCCATCACCGCTCCGGCGCCCGTGCCGACGCCCGACACGACATCTCCCACCGTTCCGACCAACCTCACGGCCACGGCCGTCTCTATTTCCCAGATCAATCTGAGCTGGAGCGCCTCGACGGACTCGGGCGGATCCGGACTGGCCGGCTACAAGGTGGAACGGTCCCCCAACGGATTCTCCTCGTGGACTCAGATCACCACGACCGGCGCTTTTACGACCAGCTATCAAGACACGACCTTGGCGGCGAGCACCACCTACTACTACCAGGTGCGCGCCTACGACGGCGCCAACAACAGCAGTAACTTCAGCGGCACCGCCAGCGCCACCACCTTCGCGCCGCCCGCGCCGGAGCCGACCCCCACGCCCACCCCGACGCCGACTCCGCAGACGCTGCTGTCGACGAACTTCGACGGCGGATCGGCGCCCTCCGGCTGGACCGTGGCCGGCGGCGTGTGGGAATGGGGAACGCCGACGTCCGGCCCTGGAGGCGACCACACAACCGGATCGGGCCAGTGCTACGGCACGGTGCTTGGCGGCGACTATCCCAACAGCGCCGACTGCTACCTGACCTCCCCTCAGATCTCGATCCCGGCGAACGCCGACTCCTGCACGCTTACATTCTGGATGTGGATGGATTCCGAGACCGGCTATGACGGCGGGAACGTCGAGATCGCCGTAAACCAATTCGCCTTCTTCCCGGTCACCCAGGTCGCCCCGCCCTATACCACAACCGTGTCTACCTTGATCATCTACGATCCGGACGACCTGGACCCGCCGGCGCCCACGACCGGATGGTCCGGCCAGCTCAACACGTGGACTCAGGTCAACGTGACCTTGAACGGCTACGCGGGTCTGAACATCCGGGTGCGGCTCCGGTTCGCCAGCGACGGCTCCGTCATGTACTCCGGCTGGTACGTCGATGACTTCACCCTGACGGCGAGCCTGTCCGCGCCGAGTCCGACGCCGACACCAACACCTACCCCCACGCCCACGCCGACACCGACTGGGCAGATGCTGCTGTCCTCGGATTTCGATGGCGCAACGGCGCCTCCCGGCTGGACAGCCGACGGTGCGTGGGCAAGGGGAACTCCATCGATCGTCGGCCCCACGGGCGACCACACCACCGGATCCGGCCAATGCTACGGAACGGTGATCGACGGCAACTATCCCAACGGCACCGACTCCTATTTGACCTCGCCCCCCATCCCAATGCCGGCGGACGCCACTTCCTACACCGTGACGTTCTGGATGTGGATGGACTCAGAGACCGGCTACGATGGCGGCAACATCGAGATGGCCATCGACCAGGGTACGTTCTATCCGCTCTCCCAGATCTCGCTCACACCGCCGTACACGGGCACTCTCAGCACCTTGATGGTCCCTGATCCGGAGACCGGGGGCATGACTCCCACCCAAGGATGGTCCGGCCAGTTCACTTCCTGGACTCAGGTGACCAAGACTTTGCCTGCGTTCGTGGGTCAGACCCTCCACCTGCGATTCCGCTTCGCCAGCGATGGTTCTTTGCAGTATCCCGGCTGGTACGTGGACGACTTCCAGGTTCTGGCAACGGTGACGGGGGGAACTCCGTCAACGCCGGACACCCAGAATCCGATCGTCGTGATCACGAATCCCAATCCGCAAGGCGTCGTCAACGTGCCCAACGCAACCACCACTGTCAACGTCACGGGCGTCGCCTCCGACAATGTGGGCGTCCAGACCGTCACTTGGTGGTGGCTGGGCGCCGGGGGCGCCTCCGCGACCGGCTCGGCCGGCGGAACCACCTCTTGGACGGCGTCCGCGATCCCGCTCGACGTCGGGCTCAACGCCATCACGATCACCGCTTCCGACGCCGCCGGCAACGAGGCCACGGCCTATCTCTACGTCTCTCGCGCCGGCGCGGCGGACACCCAAAGTCCGACCGTAACGATCACGACCCCCACTTCCGAGGCATCCTATAACGTATCGAGCGCAACATCCTCGATCACGCTGCAAGGCTCGGCCTCCGATAACGTCGCGGTCACCCTCGTGTCTTGGATGCGCCAAGTTGCCGGAACGACGAATCTGTCGGGCAATGCCACCGGCACCACGTCCTGGTCGGCTTCTGTCCCCCTCGAATACGGTTCCAACACGATCACGATCAGCGCCTTCGATGGGGCGACCAACAGCGGCACTGATACGATCGTCGTTTATCGCGCCCCGGTCATCGCGCCGCCTCTTGATACACAGAATCCGACGGTGACGATCACCAATCCCTCAACGGCTAACCCCATCACGACGACCTCTCCCTACACTCTTTCAGGGACGGCCTCGGACACCGTCGGCGTACAGAGTGTCACCTGGACCCGTCAAGGCCCTGCGGGCACGCCCCTCATCAGCGGTTCGGCCAGCGGAACCACTTCTTGGACAGCGAACGTCTCTCTCGTTCCGGGCATCAACACCGTCACCATCACCGCAAGCGACGCCGCCGGCAACACCGCGTCCGCCTCCGTCGAAATCACCTTCTGGATTCCGTTCCCGGATCTCACGCCACCCACGGTGACGATCACCAATCCCTCAACGGCTAACCCCATCACGACGACCTCCCCCTACACTCTTTCCGGGACGGCCTCGGACACCGTGGGCGTGCAGAGTGTCACCTGGACCCGTCAAGGCCCTGCGGGCACGCCCCTCGTCAGCGGCTCGGCCAACGGGACCACTTCTTGGACCGCGAGCGTCACCCTCGTTTCCGGCATCAATACCGTCACCATCACCGCAAGCGACGCCGCCGGCAACACCGCGTCCGCCTCCGTCGAAATCACCTTCTGGATTCCGTTCCCGGATGTCCAGGATCCGACAGTGACGATTGACCCGGCCACTCCGGCCAACGTGCCGAATACTACGACGAGCATTGCTTTGTCAGGAACGGCGTCGGACAACAACACAATCACGCAAGTGACATGGACCCGCCGCCAGCAGAGCGCCGGTCCCGTGCTCGCTAGCGGCACCGCCGGCGGCACGACGAATTGGTCGGCAACCATCGCCTTGGACGTGGGCAACAACTTCATCACCGTCACCGCCAGCGATGGCATCAACGAGGGATCCACCAGCGTGACGGTGGTTCGCGCCGCTCCGTCCGGCACGGCCCCGCAGATCAACACAACGTCCCTGTCCAATGGTACCGTGGGCCAAGCCTACTCGCAGACCCTCTCGGCCTCCGGCACGCCGACCCTCTCGTGGAGCGTCTCGGGAACCATGCCCCCGGGCATGAGCCTCAGCACGCAGACGGGCGCCTACTCGGGCACCCCGACCTTCGTGGGCACTTATAACTTCACCGTGACGGCGACCAACTCGGTCGGGTCCACCAGTCAGCCGCTCACCCATATGATCAGTGCTCCGGCGAGTGCGGTACCCGTGATCACGGGACCGGTAGCCCTGCCCAACGGCACGGTCGGCGTCGCCTACACAAGTGTCACTTTCACGGCCAATACGTCCGTCACGTGGACCGCCACCGGCCTGCCCCCCGGCATGACCCTGAGCAGCGCCGGCGTCTACTCAGGCACTCCGACGGTCCCCGGCTCGTACACGATCAACGTGACCGCGACCAACGCCGGCGGCACCGCCAACCAGTCGTACACCCACGTGATCGAATCCACGGCGATGCTGAGCGTCACGCCTTCGAGCCTGACCTTCAACTCGCCCGTGGGTGGTCCCAATCCGGTCCCCCAGACCTTGACGATCACCAATAGCGGCGGCTCGCTCACGTGGACCGCGCTCAGCGCCACGACGTGGCTGAGCCTCAATCCCGCCTCGGGTACCGTCACCGCGGGCAATCCGCAGAACGTGTCGGTCTCCGTCGACGCCGCGACCCTGCCCGCAGGCACCCACACGGCCATGATCGCTATCGCGGCACCCAACACGACCCCGCAGGTCGTCAACGTCACCTTCAACGTCAATGCCCAGCCGACCATCAGCCTGACGGCTCCCGCCTCAGGGCTTTCCTTCGAAGGCTCGATCGGCGCCACGCAGCCCCTCACCCAGACCATGAACATCACGAATACGGGCGGCGGCACCCTGACGTGGAGCGCCTCCGACGGAGCCGACTGGCTGACCGTGCAGCCGGCGAGCGGCAGCCTCGTCTCGGGCCAGCAGACCGAGCTCACGGTGACGGCCATCATCGGAGGCCTTGCGGACGGCACCTACCCCACGGCCATCACGATCACCGCGGCCGGCGCGACCAACTCGCCTCAAAGCGTCACGGTCACACTCACGGTGAACCTGGCGCCCAGGATGCGGCTCACCCAGAATCAGGTGTCTTTCACTACGGTGCAGGGCAGCGCCCAACCTCTGCATGAAGGTGTGGCGATCCTGAACACCGGCAGCGGAGTCCTGTCCTGGAGCGCCCAGGAAGTGGAAGACGCCCCCTGGCTCGTCCTGGAACCCGCCGGTGGTTCCGCCACGGTGGACGCGCAGGGGCTGACGAACGTGGTGGTCAACCCGGCCAACCTCCTGCCAGGACGCTACACCGCGACGGTCAATATCTCGGCGCCGGGTGCGGTGGATTCGCCCCGATCCTTCCAGGTGAATCTGGAAATCCAGTCGAGCTCCGCCGGCAGCACGGGAGACAACGGAATGCGCGGCGCCTGCAGCGCCGGCTCTCCCACCGACAACGGACGGATCCTGTTCGTCCTCCTGATGGTGGCGGCCCTCTTGAGCCTGCGCCGCCGGACGGTCATGCGATAGAAGTCTCGAACACGGTTTCTCTGGGAGCGCGTTGACGAGCGAGTGACGCGCTCCCAGTCGCTTTCCGGACGACCCCATGAATCAAGACCTGCGCCAGACCTTCGAAGACTTGAAACGACGCTTCAAACCCGGCGCCGTAGAAGCCGCCACGACCTTCTATTTCTCCCTGGGCGAGACGGAAGGAGAGAAGTGGTCCATGACGCTTACGCCCACTTCTTGCACCGTCTCCAACAAGAAGATCGACGACGCCGATTGCGTCCTGAAGACATCCGCCGATCTCTTCATGAAGATGGTCGCGGGCACCTACAAGCCGGGCATGAGCGATCTCCTCTCGGGCAAGCTCAAGACCAACGACCCCCTCAAGCTGCAGCTTCTGCAAGAGGTCTTCGGTCTCTAGAGGACCCAGGGTCATGAGACGGGTCTCGGCCTGGGACCCGAATCCGGCACACACCTGCGAATCTGCCGCTTCGGACACGAGGGTTTTCTCTCTTCTCTGCGTCCTCAGCGTCCTGGTGTTTGTTTCGTCTTCTCTGGGCTACTCACGATCAACATCCTTCCACGGCGCGAAGATATTTCAGTGTGTTTACGCAACAAACTGGATCCCAAGCGGTTTCGGCGATATCAGCCGAAAGAAGTCCG
>JACPRB010000074.1 GCA_016190155.1 Planctomycetota bacterium | reverse complement strand
TTCCCAGGAACACGAACATCTCCGCCAAGGCGAGAAGGCCGACCTCCTTGAAGACCGTCGTCCACGGGAAGAGCACCGCGATTTCCACGTCGAAGATCAAGAAGATGAGCGCGATGATGTAGAAGCGGACGTTGAACTGGATCCACGAGGTGCCGATGGCGTCCTCGCCGCATTCGTACGTGGAGAGCTTCTCGGGATCGGGCCTCTGTCGGCGGATGACTCTTCCGAACACCAGCGACGCGAAGATGAACGCGACGGCGATGAAGACGTAGACCAAGACGTTGGCGAAGTCGAAGTACATGCGAAACGCGCGGGAATATAGCATCCGCCCCGGCGCGTGTACAGGTTACCGTTCTTCGGTTCACCCGTTCATCCGTTCGCACGTTCGCCTTCCCTTCGAACGCATATTCCGCGGCGATGCTCTGTTTGCCAAGCGCGACTTCGACACTGCTCTCGCAGACTATGAGCGGGCCCTCAAGCTCAACCCGAACGATGCAAGTGCCTACAACGAGAGGGCGCGCTTTCGTCGTGAGCGGAGCCGGACGGACGCCGCGAGGGAGGACTACCAGAAGGCCTTGGAAGTCGCAACGCCGTGGTGAAAGAAACGCCCGGAAGTGGTCAAAGCGCTCGAGCAGATCGACAAGGTGCGCATCGGGAACGGACGAACCGATGAACCAACGAATGGATGAACGGGTGAACCGGTCATTCTGATTGACTTGGCGGAACCTCAGGACTACGATTTTTCGGCATGCTTCGGTCAAGGAGAAAAATGAAACGCACGATCTTCACGTTCGGGATCCTGACGTTGGCCGCCTGCGGCCAAGTCGGCAAGCCCGCCGATTCCCCCTTGCGCGAAAAGGCCGTCTTCCAGGACGTACCCGTTCCTGAAGGATTGACCTACGATGCCGGCACGGGCCGGACCACGCCGGCGGGGAACATCCGCGTGTACACGCAGGAGTTCAGCGGCAACCGCAAACTGGAAGACATCGTCACCTTCTACCGCCAGACGCTCCCGCTGCACGGCTGGAGCCTGTCCGGCGAGGAAGGCAAAGACCCGGTCAAACTCGTCTTCCTCAAGAAGGACGAGCAGTGCGTGGTCAATGTCGCCTCTCACCAGGGCGGCGTGAAAGTCGGCGTCAAACTCGATTACAAACCATAGAAGGCGCGCCATGCCCGTGCGAGAAAAGAACCCGATCAAGGGAACCGAGACGACCGAGGAACGCGCCAAGGGCTGGATCGACCGGCTCGACGAGTTCGGGCGGAAGCACGCCCGGATCATCCTGACGCTTTCCGCCGGCCTCATCATCCTCATCGTCCTCGTCGTCGCCAACGCGGTGTACAGGCGCTCCATGGCCGACCGCATCTCCCGAGAGTTGGCGCTGGCCGACGGCATCGAGCAGATCAAGAAGCTCAAGGAGCGCTACTCCGGAGAACCACAGCTGGCGCAGATCATGGCGACGCTGGGGCACAGGTACTACGAAGACGGCCGCCTGGAAGAGGCCAAGCGGGAGTACGATGAGTTTCTCCACAAGTTCGCCGATCATCCGCTCGCCGTCGCCGTCCAGCGTGCCCGCCAGTCGCTCGAAGAGAACGTCAAATTCGAGACCGAGCAGAAGGACGCGATGCAGCAGCTGCCGTCCCTCAGCAGCCACCCCGTGAAGGACATCAAGCTGCAGCGCGACCTGGCGCGGCTGCGCGACCGTCTGGAAGAACTGCGAAAGGATCCCGGCCGGAAGGAGGAAGGCGACGCGGTCGCTCGCGAGATCGAACGTCGGCAGGCCAGCCCTCTCGCCGCGGGCCCCCTCAAGCTTCCTCACCCGGGGTTGGTGTTCGAGATCAAGGACAAGGAAGGCAAGATCAATACGTTCAGGGTCGAGCTCTTCGAGGATGAAGCTCCCGACGCGGTGGCCTCTCTGATCGAGTTGGCCGAGAAGAAGTACTTCGAAGGCCAAAAGCTCAACGTGATCCCGGATGAGCGTCTCCAAATGCCGCCGAAGCAAGCCGGCGTCGTCGACTATGCCCTCCCGTTCGAACCGACCCGCCGCGAAGGAGACGTCGGCAGTCTCATCATGGTCCGCCAGGGCGCGCATAACCAAGCCGCCGAGTTCCAGATTCTCCTCAAGTCGGTTCCCGACCCGGGGGAGGTTACCGTCGCCGGCATCGTCGCGTCCGAATCCGACCGACAAATCGTCCGCCAGCTCAAGGCAGAGGATACAATTCAATCCGTAAGGGCGGAGCGGAAGCGCGCCCACGACTACAAGCCAAGGACGGTGAAGCCGTAGTGACGACCGAACCTGGCATAGCGCCCGATCTCGATCGCGAAGTGGAAGTTCGCAAACTGCCTCCCTACCTCGTCATTCTCTACGACGACAACGATCACACGTACGAGTACGTCATCGAGATGCTCGGACGCGTCTTCGGATACGGCCGGGAGCGGGCCTACCAGATGGCGTGCGAGGTCGATCTGACCGGACGGGTCGTGGTCTTCACGGGGCCGTTGGAGCAGGCCGAGTTCAAGCGGGATCAGATCCACGCCTACGGCCGGGACTGGCGCCTGCCTCGCTGCGCGGGATCCATGAGCGCGACGATCGAGCCGGCGTGCATCGAATAGCGGCCGCTCCCCGAAATGGCCCATCCCTACTGGCTACTCAGTATTCTGCACTGTAATCTGGGGCTATGGTTGATCCGCGCCGCGTTCGCTTCGAACGACTCGCGTTGCCGCTCGAGAAGGATCTCTACTACGCCGCGCTGGCGCTGACCCGCCACGAGGCGGACGCCGTGGATCTGGTCCAGGAAACCTACCTGCGCGCCTACCGCGGTTTCGACACTTACCGCACCGACGACAACATCAAGGGATGGATGTTCCGCATCCTGCACAACGCGTACATCGACCACTGCCGCCGGCGGCGCCTGGAACCCGCGCTGGCGGAGCTCGATTCGGAACCCGTCGATCAGCCGGCGCCGCCATCCTCCTCGCGCCTTGAAGACGTGCTTTCCGATGATGTCCTGCGCGCAATGCAATCCCTCTCTCCGGCCCACCAGATCCTGATTCAGCTGGCCGACATCGAATCCCTGACCTACCAGGAGATCGCCGACATCCTGGAGCGCCCGATCGGTTCCGTCATGTCCGGCCTGCACAACGCGCGAACGCGGCTCAGGGTCGCCTTGGAAAAGAGGCGACAGGAAGCGCCGAGCGCGGAGTGACGCCTAATCCTCGTCGATCCCCTCGACCTCCGCCAGCACCATCTTCACGGCCTTCTTGGCCTCCCCCAGGCTAGTGCCGATGCCGACGAAGTCGAACTCAAGATCGCCGTTATGGACGCCGGCGGAAACGATGAGCTTGACCGGTATGCCCGGAATCTCCCACTCCATCCCCACGGCGGCTACGAGATCCCGCTCGCCGTCGTCCAGCGTGTCCAAGATGTGCGCCAGCGGCTCCACGTTGACCGACAGCTTCGTTCCGGCGATCGTGATGCGGCGCTCCCAACCGCGATACCACGTGTACGCCGCAAGAACGGGCGGAGCAATGAAGTAGTCCAGCGCCTTCCAGTCCGAGATCCGCCACGCCTCGTGCCGAAGCCTCTCTTCCGCGCGACCGATGTACTTGGACAGATACACCTTGCGCACGACATCCCACAGAGTCTTGCGTTGCTCGTAGGCGAAATCCACCGAATCGACCGCCTCCAACCCCTGCTCGACTCCGAACGTGATCCAATACGCGTCGTGCCCGAACTGACGCTGCTGGCGCTCCACCCATCGATACGCGAACTCCCGGAAAGGCGACTCCATCCGCTCGGGCTCCCGCAGCTGCACCAAGCGACTCACCATCGAACCGCAATCCTCCTGCACCAGCGAATAGCACCCCGAAGGAGGGAACCACCATCGCACCACGTCCGCCAATTCGTCGCACAGCGACCGCGGCATATAGAACACGCCGTCCAGCACGTCCACCACGACCCCGTCCGATCGCGACAGGGACCACCGGGACCAATCGTCCCGCAGCCGCTCCCGCGCCTCGAACACATTGGAATCCCGGCCCACCACGCGATCGAAGAGCAACGCCCGGCCGACCCCGAAATAATCCTCCGTCGGAGGCGCAGGCGGCGACTCCAGCCACCTGACCCCCGGCTCCCTCAGGAAATGCAGATATCGGGCCGGGTCCGGCTCCTTGGTCGATTCGCTCCCGTGCAACGCCAGCACGGGCAGGGGCAGCCGCGCGAATGCGAATTCTATGGGCTGCGGCACCGCGCTTTCAGGCTCCTCGCGTCTCCAGCGAACCCGCTCGAAGAGCTTCCGGACCTTGCGCACCTTGCGCTCAAGGTAGTCCGAGGGCCCGCGCGACTCCGGCTGACCCGGCGGCGCCGTGTAGGCAACGCCGAGCAACACGTTGCCCGCCACGACCACGGCCGTAAAAAACGCGCCGAGTCCCATGATCGGCAACCACATTCGTTTCCGCAGGGGGGCCATACATCTCGCCCCCCGCGGCGCCGAACCACCGGTATTCCGCGCCGTGGGGCCTCTTACCGCACTCCCATCTGCCGCTCTAATTATCCCCTACCCGAGTGGGCGAATCAAGCCCGCTGAATATTTGAAGACGTTCACACGTTTTTCGTTACAGATGGTGTCCATGTGCCCCGAATTCGGCCCCCTGCGCGACGCGTTCGCCGCCGGAGCCATCTCCGAACGCGATGCCGAACGACTGCGCCGACACCTTGAAAAGTGCCCAGCCTGCCGCGCCGACCTCCGTGAACGCGCGGCCCTGCGTCGCGTCACCGCCGAGCTCACGCTCCCCCCCGCCCCCCCGCAGCTGCGAAAGCGCATCCTCGCCGCCCTCGACACCGTCGACCGGCGCTGGACGATCCGCCGCCTGGCGCGCTGGTCCACCCTGGCCGCCGCCGGACTCGTCGCCGTCGCCCTCGTCACCCCGGCCGGCGCCGACGTCCCCCGCCTGATGGCCGAATCCTCGGAGTTCCACGACCGAATCGTCGACGGCTCCATCTCCCCTCAGAATATCGACGATCCTCGCGAGTTGCGCCGGTACTTCCAGACCGCCCTCGGCGCGGAAGTGTACGCCCCCGCCCTCGGCTGCGACCTGAACGGCGGCTGCGTCTGCTCGATCCCGGAAGAGAAGCTCTCCGCCCCATGGATCATCTACCGGCGCGGGGACACGCTCATCTCCCTCCTGGTCGTCTCGGACCGCGGCACGGAACTGCCCGAATCCGCCCGACGCGCCCACGAAGGCCGCGACTATTTCGCCTTTCGCCACGAACGCAATACCATCCTGTGCTGCCGCACGGAACGCTCCTGCCATATCTGGATCGCTCGCCTGAACGAGCGCGAACTGCTCGACATCGTGCTCAACACGCGCGAAGGCCGTCAGGTCTTCGCCGGCCAACGCTTGAGCCTGCGCGGCGTCACCTGCCAAGCCTGCTGCGCCCTCGTGGAGGAACGCGCCAAGACCGTCCACGGCGTCACGGACGCCAAGGTCGATCTCGCTTCGATGGAGCTCATCATCACGGGCGAACAGCTCGATCTCGACCACGTCATGAAAGCGCTACGGGAGGCCGGATATGACGCGGCTCCTCGCCGTTAGCGCCCTCTTTGCGATCGCCCAACTGGCGATCGTCCACGACTGCTCGTGCCCACCGTGCTCCCCGCACCCGCCCCAACCCGATGCCCCGTGCTGCCCCGATGAGAAACCCCGACAGGACGAGTGCTCCTGCCCTCACTACCTCCCGGCGGAGGCGACTCCGCAACCCGCGTCCGTCGCCCCGGAAATCGCCGGCGTGCCGGTTCCCGTATCCGACACCCCGCATGAACCGCGCGTGACGGCCCCCATCGACGAGCAGGCCACCGGCCCGCCGATCGAACAATCCCCTCGCTCGTATCCCCTCCGGCGCTAGAATCCAGGCCCGGTCCCTGTCCGCGTTTCTCCGGAGGTTTCCCCATGTTTCGACGTCTCTTCCCGATTCTTCTCCTGGCCGGCTGCGCCTCGCAGGAGCGGCTCGAATGGCTCGAGCACGAAATCGAGCTCGTCGCCGCCCGGCCCGCCCCCGCCGAGACGGACCTGAGCGAACGCGCCGACCTCGATACCATCGTCGATCTCGTGCTGGCGCGCTACCCCAGCCTGCGCGAATCGATCGAGCGAACCGCCTCCATGAGCGCCATGGCCCGCGCCGCCGGCAAACTCGAAGACCCCATGATGATGTTCAAGCTCGACGACCAGATGATCCGCCGCGACGCCGACGTCGAGAAGGTCGTCTTCGGCCTCCAGCAGATGCTCCCCTGGCCGGGCAAACTCGACCTGGCGCGTACCGACGCCGTCGGACGCGCCGAGGCGATGCTTCACGAACGGCGCGCCAGGGAACGTGAACTGGCGCTGATGGCGAAGCGCGCCTACTACGACTACTACCGATGGGTCTGGGAACGCCACGTGCGCGAAGAGCACCTCAAGCTCCTCGACAGCATCGGCAAGCTCACCGAAGCCAGCTACGAGGCCGGGAAAGTGTCGCAGCAGGACATCCTCAAGCCCCAAGTCGAACGCGGCATGGTGCAGAAGGACCTCTTCGAAGTCGAACGCATGATCGAGATGGCCCGCATCCGTCTGAACCTCCTCATGCAGCGCGCGCCCGACGCGCCGCTGGGTCCGCCCGCCGCCGCCCGCACGACCGTCGAGCTCGACCCGGCGGCATTGACCGCGCGCGCCATCGAATCGCGCCCGGAAATCCGTGGCCTTCGAGCGCGCATCCAGGCCGCGCGGGCCGCCTACGACCTCGCGGACAAGAACAGCGTCTATCCGGACTTCACTCTCGGCGTCGAGTACATGCAGCGTCCCGAAGACGCCGACGAAGCCGCGATCATGGCCGGCATCAACCTGCCGTGGCTGACCGGACGCCGCGCCGCCGAGGCCGAGGCCGCCCGGCGAACGCTCCTCGCGGAAGAGGCGGCGCTGGACGTCGCCCGCACCGAGATCACCGAACAGGTGCGCGAAGCCCTGCTGCGCCTGCAGGCCGCCGACCGCCAGCTCGACCTCATCGACCGACAACTGTTGAGCCTGAGCAAGCAGAGCGTCGAAGCGGCGATGTCCGCCTACGGAAGCGCGCTGGCCGTGGCCGCCGACGTGCTCGACGCCGAACGCTCCCAACGGGACATCCAGATCGAGGTCCACCGCGCGCTGGCCGATCGCGAGACCGCCGTCGCCGAGCTCGAGCGCGCCCTGGGAACCGACCTGCGGAGGAAACCATGAACGACTCCCTGCGACAGACGTGGACGGTAACGAAGGTCCTCTTCCTCCGTCTGCGCTTCATCTTCGTCTTCATCATCCTCGGTTTGATCGTCGGCAACTGGGCGTGGATCCAAAACATCGTCGACCGCGCGCTCAAGCCCGCCAAGACCGCGGAGCCCGCCGAAAGCGAATATGAGTACTACTGCCCGATGCACCCGAGCGTCGTGCGCCCCGACGCGTCGCAGAACTGCCCGATCTGCGGGATGCCGTTGTCCCGTCGCAAGCGCGGCGAGCAGACCAAACTGCCCCCCGGCGTCGAATCGCAGGTGCAGCTCACGCCCGTCCGCGTCCGCCAGGCGGGCCTCGCCACCGAGGAGGTCGGCTATCGCACCCTCGTGCGCGAACTGCGCACCGTCGGCTTCATCGAGATCGACGAGCGCCGCCTGTATCACGTCACCGCGTGGGTACCGGGCCGCATCGAGAAGTTCTACAAGAATTTCGTCGGGCAGGAGATCAAGTCGGGCGAGCCGTACGCGGCCCTCTACAGCCCCGAGCTGCTGACGACCCAGGAGGACTACCTGCGCGCGCTGCGGGGAACGGACGACGCATCCAAGCGCCTGATCGAGGCGGCGCGCCGGCGACTCAAGCTCTGGGGCATCACCGACGAGCAGATCGCGAAGCTCGAGAAGGAGGGCAAGGCGAGCCCCTACATCGACGTCGTCTCGCCCTACACGGGCACGATCATGTCCCGTTCCGGACTGCTCGGCCATTGGCTCGAGGTGGGCGCGAGCGTCTATCAGGTCGCCGACCTCTCCGTCGTGTGGATGACAGCGGAGGTCTTCGAACGCGATATCGCCCTCATTCAGGAAGGCCAGGTCCTCGAAATCACGTCGGAGGCCTACCCCGGAGAGACCTTCCGCGGAACGGTCTCCTTCATCTATCCGACCTTGCAGACGGAGACGCGCACGATGAAGGTGCGCGTCGACGTGGACAACTCCCGCCAGAAACTCAAGCCTGGCATGTACGTCACCGCGACCGTGCGCATCCCGCTGGGCCGCAGCGGCGAGGTCTGGTACGACTGCTGTCCGGGCTGCAAGGACGTGCGCTCCGACGTCCCCAAACAGTGCGAGCAGTGCGGGATGCAGCTGTTCAAGTGCGGAGGCGTCGAAGGCGCCCCCATCCCGGAGACGTTCTATCAGTGCCCGATGCACCCGGAGATCACCAGCGACAAGCCGGGCAAGTGCGTTAAGTGCAACATGGAGCTCGTCCGGCGCGAACGCAAACCGGAGCCGCCGTCGGAGGTTTTCTACATGTGTCCGCACCATCCCGACGTGAAGAGCGACAAGCCCGGCACGTGCCCGAAGTGCGGCGGCGTGCCGCTGGAACGCCACGAGAAGAAATCCGACGCGCCTTCCCCGGCGCCCTCACCCGGCGGCGAACGCACCATCTACGTCTGCGACATGCATCCCGAACAGGTGTTCGACCAGCCCGGCCAATGCGCCAAGTGCGGAGGCATGGAGCTTGAGAAGAAGACGATCCCCGCGGGCGCGCAACTCGTCTACGTCTGTCCCGACCATCCCGACCAGAAGTCCGATCACCCGGGCATCTGCCCCAAGGACGGAAAGGCGCTGCAGTACAAGATCGCCGGCGAGGCCACCCGCATCGTGGACGGCTGGGCGTGCCCGATGCATCCCTATCAGACCGCCGGCTCCAAGGCCCGGTGCCCGCAGTGCGGCGGCGACATGAAGCACTATGAATACGAACAGGTGCTCGCGGTGCCCTTCTCCGCGGTGATCGACACCGGCCTGCAGAAGATCGTCTTCGTCGAGGAAGCCGAGGGCGTCTACAACGGCGTCAAGATCGAGGTCGGTCCGCGCGCGGGCGAGTACTACCCGATCATCCGCGGGCTGACCCCCGGCCAGCGCGTCGTCACATCCGGCGCGTTCCTGCTCGACGCCGAGGCGCGCCTCAATCCGGCGGCGAAGGCCGCCTACTTCGGGGCCAGCGACCACCAGGAGAGCCACAAATGATCTCCAGAATCATCGAGTTCTCCGTCCGCAACCGACTGATCGTCCTGCTGGCGGTCGGCGCGCTGGCGGGCTGGGGCGTGTATTGCCTGGCGCGAACGCCCATCGACGCCATCCCCGACCTCTCCGAAAACCAGGTCATCGTCTGGGCGGATTGGATGGGCCGCAGCCCCAAGGACGTCGAAGACCAGATCACGTATCCCCTGTCGGTGAACCTGCAGGGCCTGGCGGGCGTGAAGTCGATCCGCGCCACCAGCGAATTCAACTTCTCGATGATCAACATCATCTTCGACGACTCCATCGACTTCTACTTCGCCCGCCAGCGCGTCCTGGAGCGCCTCTCGATCGCCGGCTCGTTCCTGCCCAAGGGAGTCGTCCCCTACCTCGCGCCCGACGCCACGGCGCTCGGCCAGATCTTCTGGTACACGGTCGAGGGCGA
>JACPRB010000086.1 GCA_016190155.1 Planctomycetota bacterium | reverse complement strand
TAGTTCGCATGCGTGAGCATCGCGCCCTTGGGCTTGCCCGTCGTACCAGACGTGTAGACGATCGCCGCCTGATCCTCCGCGTCGATCTGCGGGAGCCCCGCCGGTAGGTCCTCGAACCCCTTCTCGAAATCCGCCGCGGTGATCATCAGGCGGCTCTCGGAGTTCGTCCGGATGTACTCGATCTCGGGGGGCTTGAGCGCCGGATTGACCGGCACCAGCGCCGCGCCCGCCTTGAGGATCCCCAGCCACGCCAGGATGAACTCCGGCCGGTTGTCCATGCAGACGGCGACGGTGTCGCCCTTCTTGACGCCGACCTTCGTCAGGCGCGCGGCCACGCGATCGGAGCGTTCGTCGAGCTCGCGATACGTCAACTCGCGCCCTTCGAAGAGCAGGAACGGACGATCGGGCGTCTCGCGCGCCCGCGCGCGCAGCAGGTCCGGAATCGTCTTCATTGCATCAGCTCCCGCCCGATGACGAGCTTCATGATCTGGCTGGTGCCCGCGCCGATCTCCGCGAGTTTCGCGTCGCGCAGGTACCGTTCCGCGGGGAACTCGCGCATGTAGCCGTATCCGCCGAGGACCTGCACGGCGTTCATCGCGACGCGCACGCCCATCCCCGCGGCGAAGAGTTTGGCCGCCGCGGCGGTCGTATTCGTCAGGCGCCCCGCGTCGAGCTCCGCCGCCGCGCGGTACACCATGAGCCGCGCCGCCAGGAGCTCCGTGTGCATGTCGGCCAGCATCTCCTGGATGAGCTGGAACTGGCCGATGGGCTTGCCGAACTGCTGGCGTTCCTTGGCGTACTTGAGGGCGCACTCGAAGGCGGCCTGCGCCACGCCAAGCGGGTATCCGGAAAGGACGGTCCGCTCGTAGTTGAGCCCTTCCATGAGCTGGCGCAGCCCGTCGCCCTCGGCCCCCAGGCGGTTCTCTTCCGGCACGCGGACATTCTCGAGGACGAGCTCGCAGGTGGGAGAGGCGCGGCAGCCCATTTTCTTGAACGGCGGCTGGGCCGCGAACCCGGGCATGCCGCGCTCGAGCACGAACGTGCTGATCCCCTTGGGCCCGAGCTCAGGCTTGGTCTTGGCGAAGACGACCACGACGTCGGCGATCGAGCCGTTGGTGATGAACATCTTGCGGCCGTTGAGGAGGTAGGCGCGGCCGTCGCGCGCGGCGCGCGTCGACAGCGACAGCGCGTCCGAGCCGGCGCCCGGCTCCGTCAGCGCCCACGCGCCGATCTTCTCTCCCGTCGCCATGGCCGGAAGGAAGCGCCGGCGCTGCGCGTCGTCGGCGTTTCGATGGATGAAGTGCGACGCGAGGACGGTATGTACGCCGAGCGAGAGCGCCGTCGAGGCGCAGGCGCGGGCCAGCTCCTCCACGACGAGCGTGCAGGAGAGCATGTCGAGGCCGCTTCCGCCGAGGTCTTCCGGCAGGGCCATGCCCATGAGGCCCAGCTTCGCCAATCCCGCGAAGTTCTCCGGCGGCAGGCGTTCCGCTTCATCCGCGGCGGCGGCGCGCGGGGCGACCTCACGTTCGGCGAAGGCGCGGACCGTTTGACGCAGCATCTCCCGTTGCGATCCGAGTTCGAAGTCCATGGAGGGCGATTTTGTCGCGCTGCGTCAAGTCTGTCAACGCACTTCGACTTTGATGCGCTGAGTCTCGCGGTCGGCCAGCCGCGCGTTCTGGATGAAGGCGCGGACCCTCGCCTTGTCCTTCTTTCCCGGGGCGCATTCCGTGCCGGAGGCGGTGTCCACGCCGAACGGCCGGACGCGGCGGATGACCTCGTAGACGTTGTCCGCCGTCAGCTTGCCCGAGGCGATCACCTTGCCGTACTTCTTGGCGCAGACGGCGAAGTCGGGATCGATGTGCGTACGCGCGGCCTGCCCTTTGGGCACGTCCAGGAGGTAGGCCCAGCAGTCGTACCGGCGCAGGTTGTCCAGCGCGTCGGGAGTGAACTCCGTGAAGCTTTTGATGACACGGACGCCTAATGCAGAGACGAAGTCTGGCGCTTCTTGACCATGAAGCTGGGCGATCGTCAGACCTGTTTCCGCGAGGATGGATCGGACTTCGTCGAGGGGTTGGTTGTTGAAGACGGCGACTCCGACGCTCGGGTCCGGCAATTCGCGAAGGACTTCACGGGCCGCTTGGACGCCGACCGCCCTTGGACTTTTGCAAAAAATGAAACCCAGCAGATCGGCGCCCTCGGTGAGCGCCATCTCCGCGTCGGCCGGATTGGTAATCCCGCAAATCTTGATTTTCAAAAGGGCTCCCAGTCTCCGGTAACACAATTCTAAGTCGATGAAACGCCGTGGGCAAGCCGAATCGCATTCAGTACCCAGCAGCGAGTATCGAGTATCTACTCGCTACTGGGTACTCACTACTGCGTAGGGGGCACTGGCTGCCGACTCCAGGACGTGCTAAAATCTTCGCGGATGCGGCAGTACTACCTCTCGGTGATCATGGGGCGACGGCGCGGCCTGGGTGCGATGCTCCTGAGGATCCTGCTCGCGGCAGCCACGGTCGTCTACTACAGCCTGCACAAAACGCGGCAGCTTCTCTACGGGATCGGACTGCTGCCCAGCGTTCGGCTGGGGGTGCCCGTCATCAGCGTCGGCAATCTCACGGCCGGCGGGACCGGCAAGACGCCCTTCGTGGAGATGCTGGCCCGGCGACTGGCCAAGCGCGCCATGCGCGTGGCGATCCTCTCGCGCGGCTACGGCCGGCGTGCCGACGGCGGCGATGACGAAGAGGCCTTCGCCGAGATGGAGCTCGAGAACGTCGTCCGGCTGACCGGTCGCAATCGCGTGGCTCTGGCCCGGCGCGCCATCCAGGACTATCGCGTGGACGTCATCATCCTCGACGACGGTTTCCAGCATTACCGCATCAAGCGCGATCTGGACATCCTGATGATCGACGCGACGAACCCGTTCGCGGGAGGACTCTTGATCCCGCGCGGACTCCTGCGGGAACGCGCCCCCTGTGCGGCCCGCGCGGATTTCATCGTCCTGTCGCGCTGCGATCAGGTGACGTCCGCGGAGCTGACCGTTCTGCGGGAGGGGCTCGATCGGTTCGGCAAGCCCGTCGCGGAGACCAGCCATCGGCCGATCTGCGTGCGCACGCTCTCGAACAAAAAGCGCCAGGGACTGGATTGGCTGCGCGACCGACGGATGTACGCGTTCTGCGGGATCGGCAATCCCGAGGCCTTCCGCCGGACGCTGGAGTCGCTGGGGACCGAGATCGTGAAATTCCGTGCCTTCCCGGATCATCACCTATACACTCCGCAGGACGTACGCCACCTCAGCGTCGAGGCACAGGAATTCATGGCCGACGGGCTGATCACGACCGAGAAGGACGCGACGAAACTCAGCGCGGACGCCTTCGGTTTGCCGCTGGCGGCCCTGCGGGTGGAGGTCGAGGTCACGCGCGGGAGCGATCGGCTGGAGTCCTGCTTGCGCGCCTTGCTGCGCGAGACCGCTCCGGTCACGGCGGTACGCTGACCCCGGGCCTAAGCCATGAGCGGACACTTTCGCCTGCGACGGCTCTGGCCGACTCAGATCCTGACGTATGTGTTCGCGCGGGTCGTGATCGCCGTCGTCGACATGTTCTCTCCGCGCTTCGCGGAGCGCATCGGCCGTCTGATCGGACGGCTGATGTACGTGATGGACGTCAAGCACCGGCCCATTGCCGTGAAGAATCTCGCGGGGGCGCAGGGGATGCCGTCGGACCTCGACAAGGTATGCCGCCTCGTTCGGCGCGTCTACGAGCACTTCGGCGTGTGCATCGTCGAGAATCTCATGCTGCCCAGGCTGATCCACGGTCGCAGGCTGACACAGCGCACGAAGCTGGAAGGGTTTGAAATCGTCGAACGAGCCCTCAAGAGAGGGCACGGCGCCATCATCGTCATCGCTCACCTGGGCAACTGGGAGTGGGCCGGGCTGGCGGTGTCGATGGCCGGTTACCCGTTGAATTCCGTCGCGCGTCCGATCGAGAACCCTTACTTGGATCGGTATGTCCATCGGTTCCGCACGCTTACCGGCCAACGCATCATCCCAAAGGACAATGCGTTACGCGCGATGGGGGAGGTCCTGCGACGCAATGAGATGCTGGTGATCCTGGCCGACCAGGACGCCCGCCACGGGGGACTTCTCGTGCCGTTCTTCGGGCGGCTCGCCTCGACGGTCCGCAGTCCGGCGCTGATGGCGCTTCGGTATGGGGCGCCGGTCATCCCGGTCAACATCTGGCGGGATCGCGATGGTAAGCATCGCGTGAGAATGACCGAACCGCTGGAGATCGACGGGCACGCTTCCATGGAAGAAGCGGTACAGGCCTTGACTTCGGCCATGAATCACCGATTGGAGCAGTTCGTTCGGGAACACCCGACGCAATGGATGTGGCTTCACGCGCGATGGAAGACGGGCAACCGGGCGGTTCGAACTCAACAAGCAGCGATGGAGCGGGCATCCTCGGATTGACGACTTCTCGCCGCCACAAGACGGCATTACGTCTCAGCCGAGATACAAACCGTGATTGCGCGCAAGAAACAGGGAAGTGCCATGGCCCATTTTTTGCGCCGCTTGGCCTTTCCGGATTATTGATCGAGGTGGGAGCGGATGGAGCGAGTGCTTGGGGGAAGTGTTGTGCGTGCCGCGTCGGTGCTTTTCTTTTTCCTGGCGTGCCGGGCGGCGTACGGCCAGACGTTTCACGATCCCGGCTCTTTGGTGTGCAGTCAATGCCACACGATGCACAACAGCGAGAACGGGGCGCCTGTCTCCGGGGTTAGTCCGTCCGTGGGGCTGCTCAAGGAATCGACCACGGATCTCTGTTTGAGCTGCCATGACACGGCGGGGTCCAACGCCACCTTTTCCTGGGCGGGCAGCACGCCGCCCAAGGTGAAGGGAACGATGGCGAACGAGCTCCCCGGCGGCAATTTCAGCTACTCCGCCGTTTCACCCGGCAAGGGGCACAGCCCCTACGGCTCCGCGGCGTTCAGCGAGTCCACTCTGATGGTCGCTCCAGGGGGCCACTATCCCCGCGTCCAGGAGACCTGCATCAGCTGCCACGACGCGCACGGGGACGACTATTGGAGCTACAGCTTCCGAAATTTGAAGAAGATCACCGATAACTGCTTGACCTGTCACAACATCCCGCCTGGCCGCACTCCGGACGGCACCGCCATCGCCAGCACCGACCTCCACGAAGCGGTGCTGGTCACGGCAGGCCCCAACGCGGATCAGAACAACGCCATCACCTCGGCGAATCACAATGTCTATCGGGGCGTCAACTTCGGCGCCTTCTGCGGCGCGTGCCATTGGATCTTTCACGGCCGGGACAAGAACGACTCCGACGTCGGCGACGGCACGCACTGGCTGCGCCACCCGACCGGCACGATCCTCCCTGCCGAATACGGGACGAACTACGGCGCCACTTCCAGCGCCGCCTATCCGGTCGTAACGACCTCGGGTAGCGCCTCCAGGACCGCGGAATGGCCCATCATCGCGGCCGAGACGTACGTGTTCTGCCTGTCATGCCACAAGGCGCACGCGTCCGCCTTCGACAACGCGATGCGCTGGGACGTCTCGGTGCCGCAGGGCATCACCGGCGGCTGCGGCAAGTGCCACGCGCGGTAGCGCCCACCCGACTCATCGGAGCGCCTTGACCGACTCTTCCCGGCTGTCCTTGAACGTGAAGATGTGGGACAGCCCGAGCAGATCGAAGACCTCTTTCACGTTGGCGCTGGGCTTCATGAGAATGATGTTGCCGTCGTTCTCCTGCGCCCGGCCGATGGCGCCGATGAAGACGCCCGCGCCGGCGCTGGAGATGTAGTCCAGCCCCGACAGATCGACCGTCAGCTTGTAGACACCGCTTTCGAAGAGGTCATCGATCGTCTTCTCGAGCTCCTCGAACGTGTGCGCGTCCAGGAACCCGCGGATCGTCAAGATGACGATCCCATCGGGCAGCTTCTCTTTGAGAATCTGGAAGGCAGGCATGTTCCTCTTCGCTTCTCTCGGACCGCCAGCGAAGGTTTTCTCTGGGTCCTCCGCGTCCTCTGGTGTCGGGCTTCGGGCTTTCTCTGGGTCCTCGGTCCCCCTCCGGGTCCTCCGAATCTACTTGCTGTACTTCACCAGTGTCAATTCATTTTTGACCCCGTCCTTGAAGCGGTACCGCACCTCGTCCATGATCTGCCGCATCAGGAAGATGCCCAACCCCTTCCTGCGGCCGGCTCGGACGTGCTTCCCCATGTCGAGGTTCGGCACGCTCTCGGGGTTGAAGACGCGACCGCTGTCGCGAATGACCACCTTGAACTGCGCCTCGTCCGCCTCGACCTCCAGCTCGATGAGCCCTTCCACGCCGGGTTCGTAGCCGTGCTCGATGATGTTGGTCACCGCCTCGTCCACCGCCAGGATGATCTTGTTCTCCTCCTCGCGCGTGACGCGGCTCTGCCGGATCATCCGGCCGACGAAGTCCCGAACGACGATCAGATACTTCGTGTCGTTCGTGACGACCAATCGATCTCTAACGGTATGGCCCATGCACCACAAACTCCCGCAAAACCCGGACCTGTTTCTCCCCGCTTCTCCCGGGACTGCGGGTCGCGTCTCCCAACGGCCCTCGACCTACACCCCTCCCACATACCGGAACGTCACAAGCGTAATATCGTCGTGCTGCGGCGCGTCTCCCTTGTGCTCGTCCAGCGCCTTGATGACCAGGTTCAAGAACTGATTCGAATCGCGCGTCGCCAATTGTTGCACCAGCGCGTGGAAACGTTTGTCGCCGAACTCATCCCTCTCCTTGTTCATCGCCTCGACCACGCCGTCCGTGCACAGGACTGCGCGATCCCCAGGCTGCAGCTGCACGCGTTCCTCGGCGACCGTGCGATCGAATACGGGCCCCTTGTCAAACCCCAACGCGATTCCCTTGGGATTGATGAGCTGCACCTCATTCGTCGCCGCCCGCCACAACACCAACGGGTTGTGGCCGGCGCTCGACACGGCCAGCTCCGCCGTCCGTTTGTTCACTATACAATACATCGCCGTCACGAACATGCCTTTCTTGATGTCCACCGCGAGCATCTTGTTGGCGCGCTTGAGCGTGTCGGAAGGAGAAATGTTCCGCGCGCGGTCCGCCTCCATCCGGATGAAAGCGCGCGCCATCGACATCACCAGCGCCCCCGGCACGCCCTTTCCCGACACGTCGGCGACGATGAAGCCGTAGTAGTCTTCGTCGATCTCGATGAAATCGTAGTAATCGCCGCCGACCTCCTTCGACGGCCGATAGTAGGCGCTGATCTCGAACCCAGGGATCTTGAGCATCTTCTTCGGCACGAGGTTCGCCTGGATCTCGCTGGCGATGTTGAGCTCGTGCTCGACGGCTTTCTGTTCCAACTCCTGATTGTGCGCGGCCTTCAGGGCCTGCGTCATGCGGTTGAACGTCATCGCCAGCTGGCCGACTTCGTCGGTCGAGTGCGCGATGGTCTCGTGGTCCAGATCCCCGCCGGAAACGGCGTTGATGTCGTCCATGAGCAGCCGCACCGGTTCGCTGATCCGCTCCGAGATCCACCATGCGATGGCCAGTCCCACCACGACCACCAGGAAGATCGGAAGGAAGATGATCGTGCGCAGCGTCCCCTTGGCGTCCTCGATATGGCGCAACGACAGCAGCACCCAGTACTGCAGCTTGACCTTGCCCACCGACGTCTCCATCTCCGGCGAGTCCAGCTTGAAGCTGCGGACCGGAATGTTCTCTTCTTTCACGTATCCGTCGGACACCTCCAGGCCACGAACGAAGCGCTTGTCCGACGCAAGACTCAGGTTCTTGACTTTCGGCGTCGCCTGCACGCTGGCGTCGGGGTTCACGCCGCGCGTGACGTCCAAAACCGACAGCTGCACGATCTCTCCGGAGTCCAGCAAGTTGACCCCGCCCGCCCTGAGCGGCTCGATCTGCCCGAAGGGATCGAACAGCGCCCGCACGTCCCGCTGGAAGTTCTCGCTCTCCCTCAGGCGATAGTAGTTCTTCTCGAGTCGTTCCTTGTCGTCGTCCTCCACGAGCTCCGTCTTCCGCCGTTCGACGAGCGTCTTGAAGAACTCCTCCGCCGCGCGCCGCCGCGCCTCTCCGATCGACCCCCGCAGCAGGTTCTCGTGGACGTCGCGCAGATCCGCGTGCACCTGGAAGAACCGGCCGCGGACGTCGGCGTTCCACTCCGGATCGAAGCGATGAATCAGGTCCGTCATCCGCTCGTCCCGGACGACGGGATCCTGGTACATGGCCGCCATCCAGATCTCCGGATCGATCGACGCCATCAGCCGGGCCTGGGCGATGCCCTTGGAGTCGATTTCGTCCGACAGTTGACCCGTCGCCTTGACGTAGACCACGATGAAGATCAAGATCGCCGTGACGATGGTCACGCTGGCCATGGCGATCATGATCTTCTGCCGGAGCCCCATCCCGTGCACGGCGACATCCCCGCGAACCCGGGCGCGCACCTTCGTGCTGTTGCCCTCCCCCCTCGTGGTCACCACTTCGACGGCGCCTTGATACGGGGAGGGCGGTTCGTGCTTCCGCGTCTTGGTGTGGGCAGACTCGACATGCCGGGCCACCGTGCTGGGCGGTCCCTTCTGCCCCGGCGGGGGCGGCGGCGCCGCACCCTTCAGGATCCGACGCGTGCTCGGCAAAGCAGGCTTATGCGGCTGTGCATCAGCCATGGTCGGGGACCCATTCTACCCCGTTCGCCCCGGAGAGCACAAAGAGAATCCGCGGCGCAAGCGTTCACCGATTCATGGGTTCGTCCGTTCACTCGTTCCGGAAGCCGGCCGCTGGAACGAATGAACGGCTGAACGGTGACTCCGCGGTGAACGGTCATCCCTTCGACTTCAGCACGCGCATCCCTTGACGCACGTACACCCAGCCGGACACCACGGTGGTCAGCACCACGATCCAGCCCGAGATCCGAACGAACCACGTGCACCACGGGACCCCGATCGTGTGCGCCGGATAGATGATGCTGGCCGCCGCCAGCACGTTCTGGGTGAACGCCTTCAGCTTGCCCCAGATGTTCGCCGGAAACGGTATCCCCTTCGCCTCCGCCGCCGCCCGAATCCCCGTGACCACGAACTCGCGCACCACCACCACCACGATGATCCACGTCGGCACGAGCTCCGGAATCGGCGCCACGCGCTGCGTGAGGATGAGCACCCCGCAAACGGCGATCTTGTCGACCATCGGATCGGCGATGCGCCCCACCTCCGTGACTTCGCCGTACCTCCGCGCCGCCCACCCGTCGAGCATGTCGCTCAAAGCCACCACGAGGAAGATCACGTACGCCACGACCAAGAGCGTCTGATCGACCGCCGCCCACTCGCCCCACAACGTCAGCGCGACGAACGAGACGAGCGAGAGCAGGAACCGCCCCAAGGTGATCTTGTTCGCCAGCGTCACCGGACCCCCACCTCGCCCAGCAGATCATACTGCCGGAAGCCCGTCACACGCGCGCGCGCGATCGCGCCCTCCTGAACCGAGTTGCCGGACAGCACGATGATCGGATCGATCTCCGGAGCGTCCCCGCTGGTGCGCCCTTCCCACGATTTCGGTCCGAGCCGCCGCTCGACCAAGACCGGCACCTCGCGCCCGATCCACGCGCGATTGCGGGCGAACGCGATCCGCTGCTGCAGCCGCATCACCGCGTCCATCCGGCGCACCTTCTCGCGCTGAGGCACGCGCCCTTTCATCGCGTCGGCCGGCGTGCCGCGCTCGCGCGAAAACGTAAAGGCGCCGAGGCGCTCGAACTTCAGCCCCTCCAGATCCTCCAGCATCCCCTCGAAGTCCTCGCGCGTCTCGCCGGGAAAACCCACGATGACGGTCGTGCGCAAGACGACCCCGGGGATCCCCGCGCGCAGCTTCGCGATCAGCTCCTTCTGCCGTTCCTCCGTAACGCCGCGACGCATCAGCCGCAGCACCCGCTCGCGCGTGTGCTGGATCGGGATGTCGACGTACTTCACCACCTTCGGCAGCCGCGCGACCGCCTCGATGAGGCGATCGGTGACGAACGTCGGATAGCAATAGAGCAGGCGAATCCACTCGATGCCTTCCACGTCGCTGAGCTTCTCCAGAAGCTCGTCCAGGCACAGCTTGCCGTAGAGATCCAGCCCGTAGTTCGTCGTGTCCTGCGCGATGAGATTGATCTCGCGGCAGCCGTCGCGCGCGAGCTCCCGCGCCTCGGCGACGATCGCCTCCCTGGGCTTGGAACGGAACTTCCCGCGGATCTGCGGGATGACGCAGAACGCGCAGGTGTGATTGCACCCCTCCGAGAGGCGGACATACGCGGTGTGGCGCGGCGTCAAACGGAAGCGATCACGGTCGATCTCGACCGCAGGCAGATCGCTCGAGACGAGATTGACGGGACGCCGGCGCACGCGATCGACGACCGTGCGGCACACCTCGGCGATCTTCTCGCGATGGGAGATGCCGAGTACCGCGTCGACGTCGCGCAGGCGCTTCTCAAAGTCGGGGCCGTAGCGCTGGGGAAGGCACCCCGCGACAACGACGGCCTTGAGCTTGCCCCGGCGCTTGAGCTCGACCATCTTGTCGATCGTCTGCATGGACTCGCGCTCGCTGGCCTTGAGGAAGCCGCAGGTGTTGACGACGACGACGTCGGAGTCCTCGTAGCGCGAGCAGAGGGCGAACCCGTCCTGGGCGAGGCGGCCCAGGAGCACCTCGCTGTCGACGAGGTTCTTGGCGCACCCGAGGCTGACGAACGAGACGCGCGGGCTGTCCATGGGTCGGGTGATTATAGGCGCACGCCGGTGGAGTCGCAAGGTCGGCCCTCGGACCCGCGAAGGACACCTCCCGTTCCTTCAAACGCAACGCCCTGCCGCGCGTTATAGGGCAGGCGAAGTTGCGAACGGAGAGGCGGTGATGCAAAAGATAGTCCTCGGCGCGATCATGGTGGCCCTGTCCTGCGCGCCGGCTGGCGGCGGGCAAGACCCCGGCGGGATGCAGGTCGACGGCGGCACGTTGAAGCAGCTGGTCGAAGACGTTCAACATCAGACCGGAAAGAACTTCCTCTACGAGGACCAGGTCGATGCGAACCTGTCCCAGAAGAAGATGCACGTGCACGCCTCGGAGCTTCCCAAGAACGCCGAAGACTACTTCGCGCTCTTCGAATCCATCCCGCAACTCAACGACCTGGTGCTCGTGCCGATAGGGAAGCCTGGATCCGAGACGTAGATGAGCGGACCACGGTCATCGGAAGGACGGCTCACGGACTTTCATCGACCACGATCAATGGAAACACCGTGGATGTGATTCCCGCCGGCTCCTCAGGCCTTATGGGAGCGCTCGTGAAGGACCGGCTTGGGAACATCGCCGTCCTGCTGAAGGCGCTGCAGGAGAAGGGATATGTCAACGTCGTGCATGTCCCCCAAGTGGTCACCGTGGATCACGGCAACGCGAAGATGAACGCCTCGACGGCGGTGCCGATCCCGCAAACGACCTACGCCGGCGGCGCGGGCACGACGGTGCAGTCCTTCACCTTCGAAACGGCGCAGACGATGCTCACGATCTCGCCGCACATCAGCGAGGGGGGCTATCTGCGACTGGAGGTCGAGGTACAAATCGAAAAGTTCCTCCCCGCGACCAGCCCCGGCGCGCCGCCGGCGAAAAGCTCGCGGACCATCAACACGCGGGCGCTGGTGCCGGACGGCCGGACCGTCGTGATCGGCGGGCTGGTGACGCAGGATGCGTCGGAAACCGAATCCAAGGTGCCACTCCTGGGAGACGTCCCCGTGCTCGGCGAGCTGTTCCGCCGTACGGAGAAGCGGCTCGACAAGACGACGCTGTACATCCTCCTGACGCCGCGCATCTTGTATGACGACGCCTTCGGCGATTGGCGAAGCTTGTCGCAGGAACGCAGAGCCGTGCTGGAGGCGGCCCGAGGCGAAGCGCTTCCGGCCATTCCGCCCGAGCGAACGGACCCGCGCCCCGTGTCCACATTCCGCTACCGCGCGGAGTGAGCCGCCTCGCAGAGCACATCGAACGTCCGCTCGGCCGCGCCCGCCCACCGATTGCCTTGCGCCCGCACGCGACCCCGTCGGGAAAGTTCGCCTCGCCGAGCCGCGTCGCCGAGCAACCCGGCGAGCGCCTCCGCGATCGCCTCCGGATCGCGCGGCGGCACATACACCGCATCGTCGCCCGCCACCTCTCGGAACACCGGAATGTCGGAGCACACCACCGGAGTGCCGCACGACATCGCCTCGAGGATCGGCAGCCCGAATCCTTCATAGAGCGACGAAAACAGCAGCGCCTCGGCCCCGGCGTAGAGCACCGGCAGGTCCTCCTCCGGCACGAAGCCCAGCCAGGTCACGCCCGGCATCTCGCGCGGCGACCAGCGCCAACCGCGGACACCCGCCACCGCCAAGCGCCCCTTCCACCGATCCGCCAGTCGCGCGTAGGCCGCCACCGCCGCCGACAAGTTCTTGCGCGGCTCCAACGTCCCCACCGCCAGCACGTAAGGCCCGGCCAACCCGTGCCGACGCGCCGCCTCGGCGATACGCTCGGGCTTGATCGGCGCGAATCGCTCCGACACGCCCAACCCGATCACGGTGGTTTTCGCCGCGCCCCCGGCGAACACCTCCAGCTCGCGACGAACCGCCTCCGAATCCGTGATCACCCGATCCGCCCGCGAGACCGACGGCGGCACGAAGGCCCGCAGCGTGCCCGCCAGCATTCGCGGCATCGTGGCGGCATAGCGCAGAAACGTCAGGTCGTGCACCGTCACCACCGACGCGATCGGCGCCGGAAGTACGAGCGGCAAGACCTGCCCCGGCCCCCACAGAACGTCGATGCGATCAAGGTGCGCCAAAACCGGAAGCACCGTTTGAACCCATAGCGTGCCGGGCAACCGTCCGCCACCCGTGCGAGCCCGAACGCCGGCCCACTCGCCGTCGAACGGTCGATGCGCGTAGAAGAAATACTCATGCTGCGGCCGGCACCGGAGGAACCACTGCACCACGTTCGTCAGGTACGTGTACTGCCCCCCGCAACGCCGGTTGCACAGGATGCGCGCGTCGATCCCGATCCTCAATCTCGGCATGATGCGATCTTCTCTGGGTTTTCTCTGGATCTTCTCTGCGTCCTCTGCCTCCCTCTGGGTCCTCGATTTTCGATGCGTCACAACCGGCGCTAAAGTACGGTATCGCCATACCGATGTCCACACGCGTGGGAATCAACGCCACCTTCGCCTCTGAAACTCCGACCGGCATCGGCGTCTACACCCTCGAGATCGCCCGACGGTTGCTCCACCGTGACGGCACCTTCGCGTACGCCTCCACTCCGTCGCTCGCGCGCGAATTCCCGAAGCGCATCCTCGGAACCTATCCCTCCCTCTCGCCCTCCGGCGGCACCCGTGCCCATCTGTGCCGGCTGGCGTGGGCGCAGTTCGCCCTCCCTTATCTCGCCCACCGCAACCGCCTCTCCGTCGTCTACGCCACGATGCCCGAAGGCTCGCTCCTTCCCACCGTGCCGCACGTCGTCACGGTGCACGACCTCGTCCAGCTCGCCTTCCCGCATTTCTATCCCCACCTGCAGTTCTACGTCGGGCAAGTGATGCCGCGGGTCGTGCGCCGCGCGGCCGCCGTGATCGCCGACTCCGAACACACGCGACGCGAACTCGTCCATCGCTTCGGGCTCGATCCGCGCAAGGTGACCGTCGTGGCCGCCGGCGTCGATCACGATCGCTTCCGGCCGCGCCCGCCGGGCCCGATGACCCACCGCTACGGCCGCTACATCCTCACGGTCGGCGATCTGCGCCCGCACAAGAACCTCCCGCGAGCCCTACGAGCGTTCGACCTGCTCGACGATGATTTGAAGCTGGTGATCGTCGGTCGTTCCGGCCAAGGCAGCGACGACGAAATCCAGCGCACGCTGGCCGGCCTGCGCCGTCGCGATCGCGTCGTCTTCACCGGCTACGTCCCCGCCGAGGAACTGCCGCAGCTCTACTCCGAAGCGGCCGTGTTTCTCTTCCCGTCGCTCTACGAAGGCTTCGGCATCCCGCCGCTGGAGGCCATGGCCTGCGGAGCGCCGGTGGCGGCGTCCAACGCGACCTCGATTCCCGAGGTCTGCGGAGACGCCGCGCGTACCTTTGATCCCACCTCGATCGACGCCATGGCGCAGGCGCTGCGCGATGTCCTGGCGGATCCCGCCCTCTGGCGAAGGCGCAGCCTGGCGCGCGCGAAGTGCTTCTCTTGGGATCGCGCTGCCGACCAAATCGACGCCGTGCTCCGGAAGGTGGCGCGATGACCCGCGTCCTGCACGTGAACAAAGCCTACGCGCCGCACGTGGGCGGCGTCGAGCGCGTCGTACAGGACATCGCGGAGGGCCTGCGCGACGAGTTCGACACGCGCGTGCTCGTCTGCAACCCTGGCGGACCCCACGTGGAAGAGCGCGTGGCGGGAGTGGCGGTCGTTCGCGCGGCCGCGCCGATCGTGGCGCTCTCGATGCCCCTCTCGGCGCAGTTCTTCCGTCTGTTCCGCCGCGAAGCGCGTTGGGCCGACATCGTCCAATTCCATCATCCGTTTCCCCTAGCGGACGCCGCCGCCCTCCTCGACGGATGCGCCGGCCGCCGAATGTTCATCTGGTACCACAGCGACGTCGTGCGCCAACGCGCGGTCATGCCGCTGTACGGGCTGATCCTTCGCCGATTCCTGCGTCGGGCCGACCGCATCCTGGTGGCGTCGAACCGGCTGCGCGACGCCTCCTCGTGGCTGCGGGAAGTCCGCGACAAGTGCGCGGTCATCCCGTACGGCGCGCGTCCCGAAGAAGTGACGGGGCCGCAGGAGGCTTTCGCCTTGCCCGCGGAGGACTTCATCCTCTTCGTCGGTCGCCTCGTGCCATACAAGGGCGCGGAGGTATTGATTCGCGCGATGCCGCACGTCTCCATACCTCTGATCGTGGCGGGAGACGGGCCGCTGCGCGAATCGCTGGAGGACTTGGCGCGGCGGTTGAACGTCGCGCATCGGGTGCATTTCCTCGGCAAGGTCTCCGGGGCGCGCCTCCGTTACCTCTACGCGCGATCGAGGCTCTTCGTGCTCCCGTCGGTCATGAACAACGAGGCGTTCGCGCTCGTGCAGCTCGAGGCGATGGCGCACGGCAAGCCGGTGATCAATACCGATCTCCCGACGGGCGTGCCGGAGGTTTCCCTCCACGATGTATCCGGCTTGACGGTCCCCCCGCGGGATCCGGTAGCCCTCGCCGACGCGATTCAGACCATCGCGGGCGATCCGTCGCGGTACGATCGGTACAGCCGGAACGCCCTGGCGCGAGCGAAGGAGCTTTCGATGGAGCGTTTCCTCGACGGCATGCGGCGCGTGTATCGGGAGGGACGCTGACGCTCCCCATGTCACAACTGAAACGAAACGTCCTGGCCAACATCGTGGGCAAGGTCTGGGTCACGGGCCTCGGCCTGGCGGTGATCCCGGTCCAGGTGAAGATCCTGGGCATGGAGGCCTACGGCTTGCTCGGGTTCGTCGCCTCGCTGCAGGTGTTGTTTACGATGCTGGATCTGGGCCTCTCGGCGACGGTGACCCGCGAGGTGGCCATCGATCCATCGCGGGACCGGCGGCAAGCGCGCGAACTCGTCCAAACCTTGGCCACCGCGTACTGGGTCATCGGGGTGATCGTGGGCGGCATCCTTTTCGTCTGCGCCGGGTGGCTCGCTCGGGACTGGCTGCATTTCAAGGAGCTGCCCGCAGAGGTCGGAGTCTCCGCGTTTCGAATCATGGCGGTGGCTACGGCCCTGCGCTGGCCGGTCGCGCTCTACAGCGGAATTCTGGCCGGCGTACAGCGCTTCGGCGTCCTCAACGCGTTGGAGGCCGGCACGACGACGATGCGCCATGTCGGAGGGCTGGGGGTGCTGCTCGTCTGGCGGGATCTCCATGCGCTGCTCGTCTGGATCCTGCTGACGTCTCTCGTCGAGATCTGCGCGTACGTCGTCGTCGCGATGCGAGCGCTGCCCGGCCTGGGCCTGCGGCCTCGCCTCTCCTTCCTCGTCATCCGCCCGGTCTGGCGCTTCGCGCTGGGAATGAACCTGATCACCGTCCTGTCGGCGCTCCTGACGCAAACGGACCGGCTCATCCTGCCCAACGTGCTCTCCGTGGAGGCGCTGGGGTTCTACACGATCGCCTGGAGCGCGGCGCAGCTGCTTTCGCGCATTCCGACCTTGGTCAATTCCGCGGTCTATCCGGTGTTCGCCGGGGCATGGGCTCGCGGCGAGCTGCAGGGATTGCGCCTGGCCTACGATCGCGCGACGCAGGTGGTGCTGTGTTTGACGGCGCTGCCGGCGCTGGCGCTGGTCTTCTTCGGGCATGATCTGTTGCGCGTGTGGATTTCCGTCGAGACCGCCGATCGCGCCGCGGGCTCGTTGCGGCTCTTGACGATCGGCTTCCTCCTCAACGCGATGATGACGCTTCCGTACACGGTCGCCATCGCCGCGGGGCGGCCGCGCGTGCCGAACATCGTCAACCTCATCATTCTCCCTATCTATGTTCCCGCGTTGTACGTCGCGACACAACGCTGGGGGCCGATCGGCGCCGCTTCCGCGTGGGTGGGGCTGAATGCGTACTACGTGCTGTCGCTGTTGCCGGCGGTGCACGCGCGGATGCTGCAGCGGGGCGTCACGGGTTGGGCGCTCGTGAAGGCGGGCCCTTTCGCGCTCCTGGCGACGGCCGCGATGGCGGCGGCGTGGGCGCTGGCGCCGGCCGGGGACGCGGCACGCCTCGCCCTGGCCGCGGCCGGCGCAGTCCTCTATTTTGCGGCGTGTGCGGCGCTGATGAAGCTGCGTCCGCGGGATCTGCTGCGCGTCTCCGCGCCGACGAATGAACGTGGAACGTGACGGGACGATGCGGGTAGAATCCGCCCCCTATGGCCGTTCTGTGCCCTTTGTGCCGCGAACCGGCGCCGCCGAGGTTCCGCGTGAAGGACCTCAACCGGCGCGTCAACGGCGCGGAGTTTCTCTACCGGCGCTGCTCACGCTGTCGCTTGATTTTCATCGACCCGATCCCGGAGAACCTCTCCGCCTACTACCGGAACGACTACTACGACCTTCCGCCGACGAAGGAGGCTCTGCGGGACATGTCGGCCCACCACCGCTGGCAGATCGAGATGGTCCGGCGGTTCGTCTCCACGGGACGATTGCTGGAGATCGGCGGCGCCGGCGGCCTGTTCGCCTTCCAGGCGCGACAGGCGGGTTTCGACGTCGACGTGATCGAGATGGACGAACGCTGCTGCGATTACCTGCGCTCCGTGGTCGGCGTCAACGCGATCCGCAGCGCCGCCCCACAGGAAGAGATGAAGACGCGCGGCCCGTACGACGTCGTGGCGCTGTGGCACGTGTTGGAGCACTTGCCGGATCCGTGGACGTGCCTGCGCTCCGCGGCACAGCAGCTGACGTCGCGAGGCATCCTCCTCGTGGCTACGCCCAATCCCGACGCCTTCCAGTTCCGCGTGTTGGGCCGACTTTGGCCTCATGTGGACGCGCCCCGGCATCTCTACTTGATACCGCTGTCGCGCCTCCGTCGAGAGTTGGAAGCGGCCGAAGCGGATCTGGCCTGGGTGACGACGGACGACCCCGGCGGCCTTCATTGGAATCGGTTCGGCTGGGAGCAGAGCCTCGTCAACTTCGTCGGGCCCCGGGTGCCGCGCCGCGCGCTGGCGGCGGCGGGGAAGTGCATCACCTCTTCCGTTCGCTTCATCGAGCGCCGGCCCCTCCAGGGCAGCGCGTACACCGCGATCTTCCGCAGAAAGGCGCCGTCATGAGATTCTCCGTGCTCCTGCCGACGCGCAACGGCGGCAAGTTCCTGCGCACCTGCATCGGGGCCATCCTGGACCAGCCGTATCGGGAGTTCGAGCTCGTCGTCAGCGACAACGCCAACACGGACGAAACCCCGCAGATCCTGCGGAGCTTCCACGATCCCCGCCTGAAGGTCCTGCGCCTGGATCCCTTCGTCAACGTCACGGAGAACTGGAACAACGCCCTGCGCGCCAGCCAAGGCGACTATTTCGTGATGATGGGCGACGACGACTATCTGCTGCCGAATTATTTCGCGAACCTCGAGCGCGAGCTTGAGCAATTCGGGTGCCCCGACGTCATCGGCTACAACGCCTACAGCTTCGTCTGCCCCGGGACGATGGACCACGAGTCGACGGCCTACTACGGCGACCCTTATTTCCAGCCGCCCGACGAGCGTTTCGAGCGGGAAGGCGAGCTGCCGCCGTCGTTCCGGCGCGAGATCGTGCGCGACATGTTCCGGTTCATCAACCACTTCCCGATGAACATGCAGATGTTCCTCGTGTCGCGCGCGGCGGCGGATCGCATCCGCGGCGGAGTCTTCCAGCCGCCGTTCCCGGACCACTTCGCGGTGAACGCGCTCCTGCTCGACGCCCGCCGGTTCGTGTTCCTCCCGCGCCACTTCCACGTGGTGGTCGGCGTGACCCCGAAGTCGTTCGGGTACTACTTCTTCAACGGACACCAGCAGCAAGGGCTGCGGTATCTGTCGATCGACACGCGCTTCCAAGGGCGCCTGCCCGGCGACGAGATCATCAACGCCACCCGCGTGTGGCTGGACCTGCTCAAGCGCACCTATCCGGATCGCCTGGTGGGGTCGACGGTCAGCCGCCCGCACTACCTCCAAATGCAGCTGCGCGCGTGGATCCTGGAATATCGTCTTGGTAAGCTCCCTATCGAGGGCCTCCTGGCGCGCTTGGGACGGATCTCCCTGCCCGAGTGGCCGCGCGTGGTCGGATCGCTCCTGGTCAAGCTCACCCCGCGACGCCTGGCGCGCGTACTCCGTCGTGGGCCGAGCCGCAACAAGCTGCGCGCGTCGCTCGGCACGCTGCGCCCGATCCAGAACGTCCTCGACATCGGCGAATTCGCCCGCTGGATCGGAGAGCGGCGCGCTTGAGGGTCGGCCCGGATCACGCCTCTCGCGCGAACGTGCCGAACAGATCCCTCAGCTCGCCCTGCGCCTCCACAGGGTCGGACACCGTCTGCTGCACCCGCCGCTCCACCAGCTCCCGCAGCCGCCGGCGTGCCCGATGCAACCAGTTCGTCACGTCGGTGACCGACACCTGAAAACGTCGGGCGAGCGCGGGATAGCCGACGTCCGCGTCGTCGGGTCCATCCAGATCGGCGGTGCGGAAAAGCTCGAACGCCTTGGCCAAGCCGCGGGCGCGATACTCGCGGTCCATCTCCTCCAGCGCGTCCTGCAGCACGGCGTCCGCCCATTCGCGAGCGAACTGCTTCTCCGGCGGCTCTCCCGCGGCAGGCTCCGTCTCCTCGACCACCTCCATCGACAGCCGAATCGCGCCGCCGCCGCGATGCTGCGCCGCGCGGCGCCGATAGTCCATGCGCACGAAGTTGTCCAGGGCGCCCATGACATAGGCTCGAAACCGGCCCCGTTCCGGCGACAGCCGATTCAGGATGTCCTTCTCCAAGAGCGCCAGGAAGAAGTCCTGCGTCAGATCCTTGGCCTCCTCGGACGTTTTGGTCCACCGGCGCCGGACGTAGGTGTAAATCGGCCGCCAATAGAGCTGGGCCAGCTCTTCCAGAGATGCTTGGAACTTACCTTGGTCCCCATCCGCGGCGGACTGCAGAAGAGACCAGTGCGTCAACGGAAAGGAAGTTCCCCCGCCATTCCGGATGCCCGTAGACGCGTCGTCCATGCCGCCCATGAACTATACCCCCGATTCTCCGAAAGTGGCACACCGCGGGCGCAATATGTCCTGCATGATGAGAAACGAATGCGCTCGCCGTCGCCTGACCCCCGTTCGCCGTCGGTCGCATTGGACGTGGTGGGTTACCGCGATGATGAGTCTTGCCGGCGCCGCAGTCACGCTGGGCTTCCGGGGATCGTCTGAGAAACCGCCGCCTGCACGAGTGGCCGTTCTCGCGCACCCCATTCCTCCGCCGCCTCGCCGGCCGGTCGAGCAAAGCCCGCTTGAAGTGGCTATCGAGGAGGCACGCAACATGATCGTCGCGCACCGATACGGGGCCGCGATCCGCGCGATGGACGAGTTTCCGGTGCGACAGGCCTCCGAACCCGACGCGGCGCTGAGAATCGCGCACGTTCGCGAGGAAGCGGTCCGGAAGGCCGAGGAACAGCGCGACGCCCGCGCGAACGAGGCTGAGACGATGGCCTCGGAAGGCCGGTTGCGAGAAGCCGTCGATCGACTGGTCGATCTCGACATGCCCTCCCTTGTCGGTCCGGCGTACGATCGGCTCCGCGCGTCCGCGAACCGGTGGCTCGTCGCGCGCCGGCAAGAGACGCATGAGCGCGTCGAGCGCGAGATGAACGCCCTTGCGGCACGCTACGAAGCGGCGCCCGCGCCAAGCGACCCAGGTCACAGTTGGAAGGAAGCCGAGCGACTCGCGGAGGCCGACCGATGGGAGGAATGCGTCGGGATCTTGACGTCGCTGGCGAGAGTTCCGGCGTGGCGTGATCGCGCGTTGGAGATGCGGGCGGTCGCGCACGCGGCGGCCGAACAGTTCATCGGGGTCCTCGTGGACGTGCGGACGCTGTTGGAATCGGACTCGGTAAACGTGCCGGCGCTCGACGTGCTCATTCGGGCGGTGATGCGCGCACCTGTGGACGAGACCGCAGTGCGGCTTTGTGAGCGCGCGCTGGAGAGGAATCCACACCGGCCGGCAGTGTGGGAGACGATCGTCCTGATCCACACGTGGCGCCACGATACCGAGAGCGCCGCCCGTACGGTTGAGGCGGCACGGGCTCGGCGAGTTCGGTTCAGCGGGGCGCAGCTCGACACGCTGGACCTTCACGTCCAATTGCGCGAGCGCGGCTTCGCGCCGGGGCGCGCGGTCTACGTCGACTATGCCGGGCCGTACGAGATCCTGACGGACACGAGTCCACAGCGGGCGCGGGCGATGGCGCTGAAACTCGCGGCGATCGGGCGCGAGTACGAGGCGCTCTTCCCGTGGTCGCGCAATCCGAACCTTCGCTTCCGGGTGATGTCCTTTGCGCACACCTTCGACTATGACCAGTACTACCGGGACATCTCGCGCGAGAATGTCACCGCGCAGCAGGCGGGCGTCGGGGCCTGGTACTCGCCTGGGGTGAAGCAACTCGTCATGTGCGAGGAGCTCGGCGAGATCGAGGAGGTGCTGCGTCACGAGGGCTATCACCAGTGGCTGGACTGTTACGCGCCGGACGCGCCGGCGTGGTTCAACGAAGGCACGGCCTCGTATATGGAGACGTGCCGGGACGGCCGACTTGTCGGCCTGTCGCGCTACGTGTACGCGATGCCGGAGTTTCTCGACCGAATGCCTTCCTTCAAGAGATTGCTCATGATGAGCCCCGCCGAGTGGTACCGGCTTGAAGACCGGTGGATGCATTATTGCCAGTCGGCGACCTTCGTGACCTTCCTGCGGGTGCAGGGCAAAGGACGGCTCCTCGATGAGTACCTCCGCTTGTTGGTGATGGGCGTTCCGGGCGATGTGGCCTCGCGACGCGTGTTCGGCTGCGAGGATCTGGATGCACTGGAGGAAGCCTGGAAGGACGCCGTCGCCCCGGGCGGGCGGCGGTGAGATAGAATCCATGAGAGTGGCCAAGAAGCCGCAGGAACGCCGGCTGGGCCGGGCCGCCCGCATCCTCCTGGACTCGGGGGGCGAGGTCGGGCGGACGCTCGCGGGCCGTTACGAGATCGTGCGCCGGTTGGGCGAAGGCGCGATGGCGGCGGTGTACGAGGCGCGCGATCGGCAGCTGGATCGGAGGGTGGCGGTCAAGATCCTGAGCGACGCCCTGCGGTCCGAAGGCAAGCTCCTGGAGCGCTTCCATCGCGAGGCGCTTATCGTGGCGCGGCTGCGGCACGCGAACCTGGCGACGGTGTACGACGTGGGCGAGGACGACGGGACGCCGTACATCGCGATGGAGCTGGTGGAGGGTCGGACGCTCGCGGAGCTTTTCGCCGATCACGAGCTCTCGCTGCGGGCGCGGGTGGTGTTGTTGGCGAAGGTCGCCGACGCGCTCCATTACGCGCACACGCAGGGAGTGGTGCATCGGGACCTCAAGCCGCAGAACATCCTGGTGGACAAGGGCGGGGAGCCGCGGGTGGTGGATTTCGGACTGGCGCACGTGATGGAAGGGGGAGGGACGCTGACGCGTTCCGGGGCGGTGCTGGGGACGCCGCTCTATATGAGTCCGGAGCAGGTTCGGGGAGGCAAGAAGATCGACGCGCGATCGGACGTGTGGAGTCTGGGGGTCATCCTGTACGAGGGTCTGGTGGGCCGGGTACCGTTCACGGCGGATCGATTGGAGACGCTGTACCGGCTGATCCTGCTGGAGGAGCCGCGGGCGCTGCGGTCTCTCGTGCGGACGTTGCCGGCGGATCTGGAGACGGTGTGCCTCAAGGCGCTGGAGAAGGAGCCGGGTCGGCGGTACGTCTCGGCGCGGGCGTTGGCGGAGGATCTGCGGCGGTGGTTGGGGGGCGAGCCGATCGCCGCGCGGCCGCCGTCGGTCGCGCTACGGCTGCGGCGACTGGTGCGGCGACGTCCGTTCGCGGCGGCGATGGCTTTGGCGGTCCTGGTGGGGGCGGCGGTGATTGGTGGCATGGTCGTGGTGCAACGAGGGAGCGCCCGGGCGGCGGCGCGGGAGGAGGCGCGGCGGCAATGGGAGGCGGCGCAGGAGCTTGCGGGTGTGCATTGCGAGGCGGCGATCGAGCCGCTCATCCGGGCGGACCAGAGCGCGCGGCAGGCGGGGGACGAGGAGTTGGTCTACGCGATCAATCGTCGGTTGGGGG
>JACPRB010000070.1 GCA_016190155.1 Planctomycetota bacterium | reverse complement strand
TGCCGGTGTTCTTCGTCCTGATGGGGTTGAAGGTCGAGCTCGCGGTCTTTGGAAACCTGGGCGTGCTCGCGTTTGCGGGGACGCTGACGGCGGCGGCCATCGTGGGGAAGTTGGCCTGCTGCGGCGGGGTCCTGGATCGGACGACCGATCGGTTGGCCGTGGGATTGGGCATGATTCCGCGCGGCGAGGTCGGGCTCATCTTCGCCGGCATCGGCATGACGTTGATGTTGGCCGGGCGGCCGGTGGTTACGACGGCCATCTACTCCGGCATCGTGATCATGGTGATGGTGACCACGCTGCTGACGCCGCCGCTCCTGAAATGGCGCTTCGCGAAGCTGGAGGGCTCTCAGCGAGATCCCTCCTGATGGGGGAGCGCCCCACGGCCCCCGATCTCGTGCCGGCAGGCGTAACCGTTCACCGGTTCACCCGTTCATCCGTTCGTCCGTTCCGGGCTTCTGGTCCATGCTGGCATCCGTTCTCCGCCGGCCGCACACAATCTTTCGCGAAGGCCTTCGAGCGCAGGAACGGGTAAACGCAAGAACCGATGAACGGAAGAATGAATGAACGGCAGAACGGTTACCCGCAGGCTATCATTTCCTCGAACCTATCGAGGAGCCTCTATGGGGATCGCGTTTTGGGTCGTGTTCCTCGCCACGCCCGCGTGGGCGCAGGAGGGCGACGGCCTCGGCCTGCCGCAAGAAGACTCCGCCGACATCCATCTCGATGCCGGCGAGAAGAGCTTCGCCGACGGCGACTTCGCGAACGCGATCGCGGAATTCACGAAGGCGATCGACATCGATCCCACGTCCTGGCGGGCGTATCGGATGCGCGGGAGAGCCCAGCACAGGATCGCGCGCTTCAAGGAGGCGATCGCCGACTACTCGAAGGCCATCGATCTGAATCCTCGGGATGCGGGGTACTACGGAAGCCGCGCCCACGCGCTGCACAGCCTCGGAGAGTGGGAGGCGTCCTTGCGCGACTTCCGGCGCGGCTGCGCGCTGGAACCGGCGACCGTGGATTACCCGCGTCTCTTCGTTTGGCTCATCCGCGCCCGCCTCGGAGAGCGCGAGGCCGCCACCGCAGAGCTCCGCGCGTACATTTCGAAACGCGAGCGTCAGGAGAACGACGGGTGGTATCTGAAGGTCGCGGGGTTCGTCACGGGGGACGCGCGCGAAGCGGACTTCCTCAAGGCGGCGGAATCCGCGGATCCCAAGCAGGATCGCGAGCAGAAATGCGAGGCGTTCTTCTACGCCGGCGCCCGACGCCTCCTCGACGGCGACGAAACGGGCGCGCGGGACCTCTTTCGGAAAGTCCTCGCGACGAAGGTCGACGCGTTCGTCGAGACTTTCGCCGCTCAGGCCGAGCTGGCCAGACTGGAGCTGCGCGCGGATTCGACGGCTCGCGCGTATCTTGAGCGCGGTCGGGAGAGGCAGCTCCGGCGAGATTTTCGCGGCGCGCTGGACGAGTACACGAAGGCGATCGAGGTGGACCCGGACTTCGGCGACGCGTACGGCGCCCGTGCATCCGCGCGCCGGGCGATGATGGATCTCGACGGGGCGATCCAGGACGAGCTGAAGGCCATCGAACTCGCGCTGGAGCGCCATCACGAGGCCCGCTCGTGGTCGGACGCCGTGACGTCGTTCCGGCGGGCGGCGCGTCTTCATCCGCCCGCGATGGCCATTCAAGCGCTCCTGGTCGGATGGCTTGAGCCGATGCGCGCCGGAAAGCCGGATCGAGCCGCGCGCGAGCTTCGGGACATCCTGATGACGTCCTCGCGGGACATTCGCGATCCTTGGTTCCAGGCCGTCGCCGGCTTCCTGCAGGGCCAAGGCCGTGACGCGGATGTGCTGAAGGCGGCTTCGGAATCGAGCGACCGCAAGGATGTGCGAACGCGCGAGAGCCGCTTCTGGATCGGCATGAAGGCGGCCGTCGACGGCGATCTCGAGTCCGCATTGGAACATCTGAAGGCCTGCCTGGAGATGGCAGAGCCCAACGACGGGCTGTTGGCGGTCGTGGCGGACGCGAGCGGAGTCGATGTGCTCATCGACCGATCGAGGGTGCAGGGGAAAGAGCGACTGACGATTCGCGAGGCGGCCGCCCCGCCGGCGCCGCCCGCGGGCATGACGGCGATCGGGAAGGCCTACGAGATCGAGCTCCCCGGGCGAGCGACGCCCGCCCTCGTGCGTCTGCCGCTCCCCGATCCGAAGGTGGCGAAGGACCCGACTCGGGCGATTTTTGTCGGCCATCACGACGGGACTGACTGGGAGATCGTGCCCGCGCGTATCGTGGACGGGAAGGCCGCCGTGGAGGTTTCGCACTTCAGTCTGTTGGAAGTGCTGATGAGTCCGTTTCGCAAGGACCCGGCGCGATTTCCGGTCGAGAAGGTGCAAATTACGTTGCCGAAGTTTCGGGGTCTTCTCGTTGAGGGAGATGCCGCGTGGGCGGAGTTCGACACCATCATCTCCTTCTGGCTGAAGTCCAAGGACGGCGAGGAGCTGTGGGCGGATCGGATTCGCGTGTACGTCTCTCGTCCAGGGACGTCCTACGAGCCGTACCGTAACGGGGGTAGGGACGTCTTCCTGAAGCCGGAAGACAAGCAGTCGCGGATTCCGCTGGTGTTCGACCCCGACGCGGTCATGAGGGTCGATGCCGACACGAAGGTGACGGCCGGCGCCTGGAACGTGAAATTCGCGCCGGTGTATGCCGACGGCCGGGAGGGGCCGCTGACCAGTGATGCGGTCACGATCCCGGTGGCCGCGGCCGAGGCGCACTTGAAATTGCGGCGGGGATTGCTGGCGCGCATGACGCCCGAACAGGCCGCCGACTTCGAGCGCCTCACCGAACGGAATCCATACTATATCGTCTTCGATCACAGGCAATGGAACAACGACTCGACGAGTATGAGCACGCTTTCGGAGTGTTACTCGTCGCGCGTGATCGCCCAGGCGCGCAAGACGCGCAACGCGTTCTGGCTGGGCGAGGGCGGCGCCGCCTACGTCGGCATGTTCAGCACGAGCGAATTCTGGCGGGTCATCTGTCACGAATGGGGCCACTATGCCTACAACCTCATGCTGGGCGACGAGGCGTTCTCGCAGCTGCCGGCGGCCAAGCACACGACGTGGACGGACGATACGAATTCCCGGGGAATCGCTTGGGCGGAGGACGTGGCTTCGTACCTGGGGCAGTACGGCACGCAGCGAGGTTTGCCCGCGCGGGCGGGCTCCCTGCGCGGCAACGTGCAGGATCACTCGAAGAAGTGCGCGTGGCAACCCGCATCCTCGTACTGGCCGGAGAATCCGCAGATGGACGTGCCGGCGGTGGAGGCCATCCCCGCGACGATCCTCTCCCGCGCAACGATCCGGTTCCAGTTCCCGCGGGTTTACGATGTTCTCCGTCTCGGCAGGCCTACGGACCTGATCGAGCTCTTCGAGGCGTGGGGGGCGTCGCGTCAGGATCTGGCGGAGATGCAGAGAATTTACCTGGATGAGTGCGTGACGTGGAAGGTGAAGGGCCGCGTCCTGGGTCGTGCGGACAAGGACAAGAAACCGGAGCCGCTCGAGGGCGCGCGGGTGCGCGTGCAGTCCGTAACCGGGGAGATCCTGGGTTCCGCGGTCGCGGTGACGGACGTCGAGGGACGCTTCGAGTTGAGGGTTCCTCCGGGGATCGTGCAGTTCGACGTGCAGCTCAAGAAGTGGAAGGCGTCCGCGCCGTTCCGTTTCACGGCCAACACGGACGACTCGACGCTCATGGAGGCGCAGGCGATGCCGGACTTCGTCATGAAGCCGGCCGACGAGGCGCGTCTCCTCTTCGGGACGCAGGATCGCGGGCGCGCGTGCGTCGTTATCAGCGCCGCGGCCGCGGACAGCTCGGGCGTGGAGAAGATCGGCGAGCTGCCGCGGGGCGTGACGCTCGCCGCGTGGTCGCGGGATGGCCGAAGGATGGCGGTCACGCGCGACGCGAAGGACGATACGGACATCGGGGTGGCCGACGCGGACGGGTCGAATTTGAGGTGGTTGACGGCCCGCGCGCTGAGGAACACGCTGCCGTCGTGGTCGCCGGACGGAGGCCGCCTCGCGTTCTTCTCGACGCGCGAGAGCGACGTCGATGAGGAGCGGAAGTGGTTCGGGGGAAGCGACTTGTTCGTGATGAGGGAGGATGGTTCGGACGTTCGGAAGCTGGTGGAGATCGACGGGAGCCGGAGGAAGTTCGATTCGCTGCCCGTCTCCTGGTCGCCGAATGGTGGGAAGATTGTCTTTTCGCGGGGTCGAAACGATCCCGACGATGCGATGTACCCGAACTACGACCTGTATATCGTGAACAGCGATGGCGGCGGATTGCGCGCGCTGATGCAGAGTCCCGTGTGGGAGCAGAAGGCGGCGTGGTCGCCGGACGGCCGGAAGATCGCGTTCCACGAATGTCACGGCGAGGGCCCGAATACGTTCCGGGTGATGGATGTGGATGGATCGAACGTCCGGACGCTGGGGACGGACGAGGCGAGCGTCGACGCGCGGGCGCCGGTGTGGTCTCCGGACGGCCGGCGGATCGCCTTCGTCAAGGACACCGTGGAGATCGACGTGGTAGAGGCCGACGGGTCGGGCGTGCGGGCTGTCGCGAGGAGCAAGAACAGGATCGCGAGCATGGCGTGGTCGCCCGACTGCAAGAGGGTGGCGTTCGACGATATGGAGACCGGCGGCGGACGCAGCGTGTATGTGGTCGATGCCGATGGGGCGAACTTCAAGAAGGTCGGGGCGGGAATGCAGCCGGCGTGGTCGGTGGCGCGGTAGGGCGCGGATCTCAACGCTCAGCGACGGGCAAGGTGAAGCCGAGGGTACTTCCTTCTCCGGGCGTGCTCGTGACCCAGATTCGTCCCCCGTGTGCTTCCACCAACCCCTTGGCGATGAAGAGTCCCAGGCCCAGTCCCTCCTGTCGTTCATGCGCTTGTCCCGTTCGGTAATATGGAGTGAAGACGCGCGCCTGTTCCTCGGGTGGGATGCCCGAGCCGCGGTCGGACACCGTGATGGCCACCTCCTGACCCTCCCGGGCAAGGGTTATGTCCACCGGTGTCTCCGGCGGGGAGTACTTGAACGCGTTGCTGATGAGGTTGATGAGGACGCGCTCGATCCGGTCCGGGTCGGCCAGCACTGCGGGGAGGCCCTCGGGAGTCGTCACGCGCACGCGTTGCGTCTCCATCGTTCCGGCGAGTCGCTCCATGAGTTCGCGGACGAATGCCGCCAGGTCGAGCCGGACGCGCTTCAAGGTCAGCTGACGGGATTCGATGCGCGCGGAATCGACGAGGTCCTGGATCATCGTATTCATCCTTGCCGCGGAGGTGGCGATGCCGCCGAGGGCTTTGGCGAGCCGGTCGGAGGCGAGTGCGCCGCGTTGCGCCAATTGCGTGTTGGACAGGATCACCGCGAGAGGCGCCCGCAGATCGTGCGAGATGGTGTGGAGAAAGGCCTCCCGTTGACGTTCGAGGTCCTTGACGTGCGTGATGTCCTGGAAGAGGAGCACGGCGCCGATGACGGCGCCGCCTCCGTCGCGGATGGGCGCGGCGTTTACGAGGATGGGCATCTGCCGCTTCGGCGAGTGGATGACGAGCTCTTCCCAGGAGACGGTTTCGCCGCGCAGGGCGCGCGAGGAGGGCAGATCATCCAGGGGAAAGGGCGTGCCGTCGGGGCGGAAGAGGCCCAACTGCTCGGGGAGCTCCGATCGCGGCCGATCCAGCTCCACAGGCCGGTCGATCAGTTTGCGGGCCACCTCGTTCGTCAGGGAAATCCGGCCCTGCGTTCCCTCGAACACGACGAGGCCTTCGGGAGAGGCGTCGAAGACGGCTTTGAGGCGCAGGCGCTCCTCTTGGGCTTCGTCATAGAGGCGCGCGTTCTGGACGCCTACGGCGATGACGTCGCCGATGGCTCGCAGCGCATCGAGTTCGGTTTTCGAGAAAGGGTGCGATTCCTTCAGCGCGTAGGTCATCACGCCCACGGTGCGATTCTGCTGGACCAGCGGGACGGCCACCAGACAGCCGACGCCTTTCCGCGCCATCAGCTCGCGGGAGAGCGCGGTATCCGTGCCGCCGGGGTCCTCGATGATCTCGATTCTGCCGCTGGTCGCGGCGCGCGCGGTGAGTGTCGGCGCGTCGAAGGACATGACGCGCAGTCGCTCCGCGACGTCCGGAGGCATGTTGCGTTCGCCTGCGAGCTGGAGCGTCCTGCGGCCGGGAGGCACGAGAAACAGCGAGACGACGCTCGCCTGCAGCGCCGCGGCGGAGTCGACGAGCACCGCATTCACCACGTCCGGCATGGCGCGCGCGCCGGCCACGGCCGTGGCCACGCGGGCGACGGTGGCGGTCGATCGGGCCCATTCCACCTCGGTGACGTCGCGCAGCACCAGCACGGCGCCGTTGGGGACGGCCGCAGGGCTCGTGATGGGAGAGGCGCTCGCTTCGAGCGTCAGTCCGCGACCGTCGGTCGCCTGAGCGCGCAACAGACGAGATCGCACGGCCCGACCGGCCCGGGCCAGGGTTGCGGGATGTTCATTCGGCGGGAGCGGGCGTCCATCGGCGCTCTCCAAGAAGGGAAGGCCTTTCTCCTGACGCACTTGGGACAACAGGGTCCGAGCGGCCGGATTAAGGTCCACGATTCCGCCGTCCGCATCGAGCACGAACACCGCTTCGCCGAGGCTCTCGAAGGTGGCGCGGATCTTGAGCTCTCGGTCGCGCGCCAAACGGACGAGTCCGCGTTGATCGCGCAACACGTGCACGTGATCGGCCAGCAACATCCCCAGCATCAAGGTGAAGGCGCCGACGAGCAGGGCGCGGTTGAGATACCAGACGAGGTCGTAGAGTTGGCCTCCGAAGATGTCGCTCCCCAGTCGTGCGGCCATGATGGCGGAGAGGGCCGCGATGTAGCCGCAGAGCCCGCCCGGCCGGCGGGCCTGTTTGCGAGCGGCGAGCACTGCGCTTGCGGAGAAGAGAGCGGTGAGGCCCCAGGTCCAGTAGATGTTGAGGGGCGAGAATTCCCCCCGCATGACGAGCGGCGGCAGGTGCTTGCCGAAGGCTATGGTGGCGGCGGCGAGGGCCAACGCCGCCGCGGCGGTGACGCCGATGAGGACGAGATCGATACGGGTGCCTTCGCGGTAGCGGGGACCGGGGGCGATCGTGCCGGCGAGGAGCAACGAACCGAGGGCGGTCCACTTGAAGTGGAAAGGCCAACCGAACGTATTGGGAGGGACCTGGAGCACCGCCTTGCCGTCCGTCACGCCCGGGTAGACGAGCACGTATGAGGCGGCGAGGATGCCGTAGGCGAGGAAACCCAGGCCGGCCCACAGGCTGGCCGGTTCGTCCACGGCGCGATGGCGGCCGAAGCAGAAGAAGGCGATGGGGATGGTGACGAAAGCGGCGTAGGACTGGACGGCGAGCTCGATCCACGGGAGGGCGAGCAACGTGGGGCCGCGGCGCGCCAGGACGATCAAGAGCGTTTCGCCGGCGATGACCGCGATTGCGGCGGCGGCGAAGAGGCGTGTCTGAATGCGGCTGAAACGGGCTATGGGCCTCGGATCGGGTTGCACGAACGTGTTCACGGATCACGATGGCAAGACACAAGAGGAATCCCGGCCCGCCCACGTCCTGAATGCGTCTTGTACCGTCTTGGGGCGGGGAAATCCAGACGAACGTGCGTGACGGAGCGGTGGGGGAAGTGCTTTAACTCGGCCGATTCTCAACGGGCGCTTCAACCGGGCGAGATCGCCATGGATGAGCGCCTCCTTCTTGGCGTGGGACCAGCGCTTGAGTTGCTTCTCGCGGCGACGCGCGCTGGCCAGCGAAGCGTGCGTCTCGCGCCATTCGATGCGGCTCAGACCTTTCGCGCGGGTGCAGCGCGAATGTTTTCCTGAGCGATGCTCGCGGAGCAGTGCTTTGGGCTCCTGGTCGCTCACGCCGACGTAGAAGCGGCCGTCTCGAAGAATTCCAATGTAGACGTACCGGTTCTGCACGGAGTGGTTCGACTCGCTCGCTCACCACACTTCGACTCCGCCGTCGCTGGCCCGGACGGAAGTGCTTGCACTGAGCGACGCTCCATCGGCGAACGTAGTGAGCCGATGGGCGGAGTCGAAGTGGGCGCGAGAGGACTCGAACCTCCACGGCTTTGAGGGCCACTAGGTCCTGAGCCTAGCGCGTCTGCCAATTCCGCCACGCGCCCCCGCGATTCGCGGCCCGACATTATAGCGACGCTCGCCGCGCCGTCCAGACTCCCGATGAGGAAATCGGGCACGGGGAGATGCCGATCAGATTGAGCCGCATGTCGGGAATCGCGGTGGGACGCGCGAGGTCGGGCGCGGTGTTCCATGCGCCGTGAACATTTTCCTTCAACAAGAGGTCGCGGATGTGTATGATTTTATATGTTCACAGTACGTAGAACATCGGCAGGAGGGGATAGTGCGGAGGAGCGCTCTGGACGACACGGATGCCGCAGCCCTCGTTCGTTACGACTTGTCACGGGCGTCCCAGGCGCATGTTCACGAGGCGGCATGTGGCCGTCTCACGCTTGAGCGCCCGATTGTATGGGAGGTGTTATGAAAATGACACAAATCAAGCGCCAGCCAGGAAAGGTCACTAATCAGTTCCGGCAGGAGTTGGAGCGCGTGTTCGAGCAGTACTCCGGCGTGGGACAACTGCAGGAAGCCCTGGAGACCCAGGCCGATTGGCTGCCCTACCTGGACCTGACGACCAACGACCGGGACATGGTGGCCAAGATCGAGCTGCCCGGCGTCAATCCCAAGGACGTCGTGATCAACATCTCGGAGGACATCCTGGCCGTCAGCGGAGAGAAGAAGCCCGAAATGGCGATCCACGAGGAGAATTACGTCCGTCAGGAACGTCCCTTCGGGATGTTCCATCGCGTGCTTCGGCTGCCCTCCTTCGCCGACCCCGACAAGACCACGGCGGAGTGCATCGACGGCGTGCTGAGCATCCGCATCGGCAAGGCGGAGACGGCACATTCCCGCCGGGTGCCGATCGCGCAGATGATGAAGTAAACGGCGGCTTGTCGTCCACCGGGGCGGCGGACTCGATGAGAGCTTCCGACGCCCCGGTGTTTCTTTTCCTATCCGCGATAGAACATGTTCCGCTTGAGCTCGTCGTCGAGCGCGGGGGTCGGGTGCCCCGCCGCCGTCATTCGCACGACGTCCGCGATGCCTTCGGCGTCCAAGTGCAGGAACTTCAGCAGCTCCGAGCGGTCGGCATGCTGCAGGAACGCGTCCGGAATCGCGTGCACCTTGACCTTGCGCGTGTCCTCGCCGCGCAACGACAGCGCCTCGAGCACCGCGGAGCCGAAGCCGCCGAGCGCCGCGTGATCCTCGACGGTGATGACGAACGGATACGTCTGCGTCAGCCGTGTCGCGAGCTCCGCATCGACCGGCTTGGCGAAGCGGCCGTTGGCCACCGCGACGTCGATCCCTTCTTTGAGCAGCATCTCGCGGGCCGCCAGCGCCTTGGCCGTCATGCAGCCGTACGCGAGGATCGCTCCGTCCCTGCCGTCCGCGAGAAGCTCGCCCTTGCCCAGTTCGATGGGCCGCGTAGGGAGCTTGAAGCGCGAGAGATCCGGCGTGCCTTCCCGGGGGATTCGAAGGGCGATGGGTCCGGGGTGAGCCACGCAGAACGACATCATGGCATGCAGCTCCGCTTCGTCCTTCGGCGCGACGAGCGTCATGTTCGGGAAAGCGCGCAGGAACGCGATGTCGAAATTCCCGTGATGGGTCGGCCCATCCTCGCCCGCCACGCCGGCGCGGTCGAGGAGGAAGATCACCGGCAGATTGTTGAGACACGCCTCCTGAAAGACGATGTCGTACGCTCGCTGGAAGAACGACGAGTAGATGGCGACGATGGGACGCTGCCCCGCATGGGCCAGTCCCGCCGCGAGCCCCACGGCCATCTGCTCCGCGATCCCCACGTCGAAGAGCCGGTCCGGGTAGAGCTTGCCGAACTCGAGGAGGCCCGTGCCGTCCGGCATGGCGGCCGTGATCCCGACGATCCGCCGATCGCTCGCCGCCAGGGAGATCATCGAGTCGACGAAGGCGCGGGTGTACGACTTCGCATACGCCGGAGCGGGCTTCCCTCCCGGCTCGAGCTTCGCCTCCAAGGCGGTCTTCACGAAACCCGGCTTGACGTCGGGCGGCTTGTGCAAGGCGAACGGATCCGTCTTGGCCTGCGGATGGCCGCGCCCCTTCTCGGTCACCACATGCAGGAGCACCGGCTTGGCCTGATGGCGCACGTTCTGCAGGATGCGGATGAGCGTGCGCACGTCGTGACCGTCGACGGGGCCGTAGTACTGAAGTCCGAGGACGGAGAAGATGTTGGGAAAGATCGTCTCCTTGAGGCCGCGGCGCATGGAGTCCAGGGCGGCCTCGACGGATGGGCCGCCGGGCAGCCGCGAGAGAAGGCGGTGGATCTCCTTCTTCACCTCGTCATACAGAGGCGCGCTGCGCAATTCCGTGAAATACTTCGAGAGCGCGCCGACGGTCGGCGAGATCGACCATCCGTTGTCGTTGAGGATGACCAGGATGTCGCGCTTGGAGGCTCCGATGTTGTTGAGCGCCTCGAGGGCGATCCCGGAGGTCATGGCGCCGTCGCCGATGATGGAGACCACCTTGCGTTTGCGCTCCGCCCGTTCGTCGCCGACGCAGGCGCCCAGCGCCACCGCCAGCGCGCCGCCCACATGGCCGAAGTTGAAGGGGTCGTAGGGGCTCTCCGGCTTCCAGCCGAAGCCGCACACGCCTCCGAACTGGCGTAGCGTGGAGAAGCGCTCGAAGCGGCCGGTCAGGAGCTTGTGCGTGTAGGTCTGGTACGTCCCGTCCCAGACGATAAGGTCCTTCTCGACGTCGAACACGTGGTGCAGCGCCAGCGTGAGATCGACGACGCCGAGATTGGATCCGAGATGTCCGCCCGTCTTGAACACGGTATCGGTGATGACCTTGCGGACTTCGTCGGCGAGCATCGGCAGTTCGTCGACCCGGAGCGACTTCACGTCGTGCGGACCCTTGATGCGTTCGAGGAGGCTCATATCTATGCCGTCAATGTGTCCTGGATACGACGAATTCGGCGACCGCCCGGAGGCGATCCCCGCGGCGCCCTAGAGCGGACAGGGCGCCGACGGCCGTGTCGGCCAATCGCTGGGCGCGACGACGGGATTCCTCCAGCCCGAAGAGCGCGGGATACGTCGCTTTGCGTTGCTTGGCGTCCTTCCCCGGCGTTTTCCCCAGCTCCTCGGCCGTGCCGCAGACGTCGAGCATATCATCCGCGATCTGGAAGGCAAGCCCGAGAGAGCGTCCGTAGACGGTCATCCTGCGCACCTCTTCGGCGGACGCGTGGGCCGCGATGGCGCCCATGGCCGTGGCCGCGGTGAACATCGCCGCCGTCTTGAGATCGTGGATGAGTTGGACGCGTTCCGGCGTGAGGTCCAGGTTCGTATCGATGTCGAACTGCTGGCCGCCGACCATCCCGCGGCTTCCCGCCGCGCGCGCGAGTTCGGTGACGAGTGCCGGCACGAGCGAGGGATCCGGCGTGCGCTGGGCGATCATCTCGAAGGCGGCCGCCTGCAGGGCATCGCCCGCGAGTATGGCCGTCGCCTCGTCGTACGCCTTATGACAGGACGGCCGGCCGCGCCGGAAATCGTCGTCGTCCATCGCGGGCAGATCGTCATGAATGAGCGAATAGGTGTGGATGAGCTCGATCGCGCAAGCGGCGGGGAGGGCGTCGCTCGCGCGGCCTTTGTTGGCCGCGCATGTCCACAGGACGAGCGCCGGCCGCAGGCGCTTGCCGCCGCCGAAGACGGAGTATCGC
>JACPRB010000069.1 GCA_016190155.1 Planctomycetota bacterium | reverse complement strand
GCGGCCGGCGGCGCCCGAGCCTCCCGAGGTGGAACGGGCCCTCGGCAAGCTCGGCCCGCGGTCCTCTGCGCAGGCGGTGATCCTCACGGGCGTACGCCGCTCCGGCAAGAGCACGCTCCTGTCCCAGCTCCTCCGGCGCGCGCCCGCCTCCGCGACCGTCAACTTCGAAGAGACCCGGCTCTTCGGCTTCGGTCCCGAGGACTTCCCGACGCTGATCTCCCTCCTGAACGAGCAGCACCCGGCCGGCGCCGTCATCGGCCTCGACGAGGTGCAGGAAGTGCCGGCTTGGCCGCGACTCATCCGCGCGCTCCTCGACCGGAAGAGAACCGTGTTCGTGACGGGATCCAACGCGTCCCTCCTGGGCCGCGACGTGGGCGTCAAGCTCACCGGCCGACATCTCTCCTTCGAGGTCCTGCCGTTCAGCTATTCCGAGTACCTGGCGTACAGGCGCCGGACGGCCGGCGAGGCGTCGCTGCGCGCGTTTCTCGACGACGGCGGGTTCCCGACGTACCTGCGGGAGCGCAATCCCGACATCCTCCGCGAACTCCTGAAGGACGTGATCCATCGCGACATCGCGTCCCGATACGGCCTACGCGAGATCCGACACCTCATGAACCTCGCGCTCTTCCTCTTGGCCAACACGGGACAGCCGTTCTCGCTGCAACGCCTTACGAAGTCCCTGTCGATTCCGACCGTGGGACAAACGTCCCGCTATGTGGAGTACCTTCAGGACGCCTATCTCCTGCTGGCCGTGCCGAAGTTCGCCCCGTCCTTCCGCAAGCGCGCCGTGAGCCCCCGCAAGTATTACGCGGTGGACAACGGCCTGCGCCGCGCCAACTCGCCGCAGGCCACGCCCGACGTCGGCCACCGCCTGGAGAACGCCGTCTATCTCGCGCTGCGACGGTCCGGCGGAAACATCTCCTACGCCGGCGAACGCGATCTCTGGGAATGCGACTTCGTCACGGACTCGCTCGCCGTCCAGGTCTGCGCCGAACTGACGGAGTTCAATCGGGCGCGCGAGCTTGCGGGTCTTGTCCACGCCGCCGCGCTTCCCGGCCGGCGTCGAACGATCATGCTGACGCTCAACCAAACGGATCGACTCCGCGTGGAGGGCATCACGGTGGAGGTGCAGCCTGCTTGGAGATGGCTGAGCGAGTAGCCGCTCGACGCAAAACGTTGCTGGCCCCAGGACGATTTGATACGCTCCGCCCCGCCATGCCACGCACGATGTTCGCTTGGCTCGTCGCAATCGCGCTTGCGCCCCAGGCCGCCGCCTTCGCGCAAGAGTCGTGGGAAGGCAAGGTCATCGAGGAGTCGCCGACCCCGCAAGGCTTCCATCTCATTCGGTTCGCCAATGTCGCCTCCACGCTTCACGCCCGCAAAGGCAACACCTACACCCTCGAGCGCAGAGACGAGGACGTCAAGGCGCTGATCGCGACGAACTTCTTTGACGACGTGCGCATCCACGTGACCCCCGGACAACGGGGTGACCACATCCGCGTCACGATCAAAGTGCGCGAGACGCCTCTCGTCGAAGACATCCTCTTCGACGGCCTCGCCGCCCTGTCGCCCTCCGACCTCCTGGCGAAACTGAGCCTCAAACCCGGAGAACGCCTCAGCCCGCATCGACTCAAGCTCGACGGCGACGCGCTGCGCGAAGAGTACATCGCAAAGGGCTACCCCTTCTCATCTATCCGCGAGGAAATCACTCCCAGCGACCACGGCGTCACGCTCCGCTGGAAGATCCTCGAAGGCCCCCTCGTGACGGTGCGCGAGATCGTCTTCACGGGCGACACGACGCTCGGCAACGACGTGAAGGACTATTTGCTCACCAAAGAACCCGGCTCCTTCCTCTTCATACCCGGCGGGAGCCATCCCTTCGTCATGCGCCACGTCGAGGAAGACCTCAAGCGCATCGCGAACTTCTACCAGGAAGCGGGCCATCTCGACGTCACCCCAGGACGGCGCGTCTTCCTCGAAGACCTCCTCTTCACCGACGACAAGACCGAAGTCACCGTCAAGATCCACATCGACGCGGGGCCTCGCTATCGGATCCGGTCCCTGCGGTTCGAAGAAAACCAGCTGTTCACGTCCGAGGAGCTCGCCCGATGGGTCTCCTCCGCGCCAGACACGGATTACGCCCCCGGCGTGATCCGTCGCGACGTCGCCGTCCTGCGCGCCAAGTACGGCGAGCGCGCCTACATCCTGGCGCAAGTCGTTCCGCGCACCCTCGTCGACTTCGAGAAACACGAGCTCGACCTCACTTTCGTCATCGACGAAGGCGTGGAAATGCGCGTCGGCCGCATCCGGATCGACGGAAACACCCGAACGCGCTCGGACGTGATCCTGCGCGAGCTGAAGGGTTTCGCCCCGGGCGAGAAGTTCAACAGCGAACTCCTCAGGCGCGGGCTCATGCGCCTCAGGAGCCGGGGCTACTTCGAACCCCAGGACGGGATCGACGCGCGCCTTGAAGAGGGCGTCGCGCCGGGCGAGGCCGACGTCGTGATCGACGTCAAAGAGGGCAAGACCCGGAACATCAACTTCGGAGGCGGCTACTCCTCGAGTCTCGGCGTCGTCGGCATCCTCAAGCTGGATTGGGACAACTTCGACCTCGCCGATCTGCCGCACAGCCTCGGCGACTTCTTGGACGGCAACGCGTTCACGGGCGGGGGCCAGGCGCTCAGTCTGCAGTTCATGCCGTCCGCGCGGCGCCAGAGCTTCACGGTGGCCTTCCGCGAGCCCTACCTTTTCGGCGCCGAGGTTGGATTGAACGCGCGCGCCTACAGCACGCAGACGGCGCGCGAAGACTGGGATGAAGAGCGCTGGGGCGGGGCGCTCTCGCTCGACAAGCGCATCTCGGATTTCCGCCTCGAGGTCGCCTTCAAGGGCTTCCAGGTCGATATCGACGATATCGGCTCGTCGGCTCCGGGCACGATCCGAAGCCTGGAAGGAGACAGCGTGCTCTTTTCCATCGCGCCGGGCCTCGTGTTCGACACGCGGGACGATCCACTCATGCCTACGGAGGGAACCAAGCTGGCGCTCTTCTATGAGCGGGCCGGCGGATTCCTGCCGGGCGACTTCGACTTCTGGAAGACCTCGTTCGAGGCCGACGCGTACCTCACGTTGCTGGAGACGGAGTCGCGGCTGCGTCACGTGCTCCAGTTCAACTTCACCTTCGGCGTGGCGGGCGACGACGCGCCCTTCTTCGAGCGATTCACCGCGGGCGGCAGCAATTCGATCCGCGGTTTCGCGCCGCGCGGCATCGGCCCGCGCGAGAACGGGGATTCCATCGGCGGCAACGCCTTCGCGCTGGCCAGCGCTGAATACTCGTTCCCCATCTTCGACACGGTCCTTCGCGGCGCCGCGTTCTACGACATCGCGGATCTGACGTCGGACTTGACCGACATGCCCCACGACAAGTGGCGCCAAAGCGTGGGTGTCGGCCTGCGCCTGCGCATCCCGCAGATGGGCAACGTGCCGATCGCGCTGGATTTCGCCCTGCCCCTCACGCGGCAAGACGACGACGAGCGCCAAACCGTCACGGTCGAGCTGGGGACGAGGTTCTGAGCACGCGCACACCGGATTCCCTGCTCGCCTGGGTCCTGAAGGCAGGCCTGGGCTGCGCCCTGGCCAGCCTCCTTCTTGGCTTCTTCGTGCACGAACTGCTGCCCGCGGAGAACGCGCCTCTGGTGAAGATGATCCTGGAGCAGCCCGCCCTTTTTCTCTTCCTCATCCTGAGCGCCCCGTTCTTCGAGACGTTCATCGGCCAGTGGCTCCCGATCTGGTTCTTCGGGCTGTTCACCCGGGCGACCTGGGCCAAGGTCCTTCTCTCCGCGATCGTGTTCGCGGCTCTGCACCTGGGCAATTCACCCGCCAACGCCCTCATCATCCTTCTCCTGCCGGGTCCCGTGTTCGCCTACACGTTCATCCGCTGGCGCGAGCACTCGCGCACGAAGGCCTACTTCGCCACGACCTTCACGCACGTCGTTCATAATCTCGTGCCGGGGCTCTTGGCCTTGACGATGGCGTGAGGGTAACCGCCACAGCGCGAGCGCGCAGAGTGGTTCGACTCGTCCCGCTCACGACAAGTGCGTCTTTCGGTGCCCTCTGCGGTGAACGCTCACCCACATTTTTTAGCGGATTTCGAGGCCCGGTCCGGTTATGCTGATTTTATGCACGGCCTGGCCTCCTGAATCCCGTCGTCCTTCCCTCCTTTTCCGACCATCGAAAGCTGTGGGTAACCCGACCTGCATCTTTCGGTCGTCGGTATGGAAAAGATCGATCTTACCCAGGACACGGCGCGCATCCGCACCCTCGACAAGGGGACGCTGCACCGCAAGCTCGGCGTGCGCGACATCTTCGGAGTAGCCTACGGAGACGTCGGCTCGTCCATCATTTATGCCCTGGGCGTCGTGGCGGCCCTGGCGTACGGAGCGACGCCGCTGGCCATCGGCGTCGCGGGCGTCTTCTTCATCTTCACCGCCCTGACGTACGCGGAGCTCGGAGCGACGATCCCGGAGGCCGGCGGTGCGCAGATCTTCGCGCGCCGGGCCTTCCGCAGCGACCTCGTCAGCTTCATCGCCGGATGGGCGCTCCTGCTGGACTACGTCCTGACGGCCGCGATCTCCGCCTACACGATCGGCCCCTACCTCGGCCACCTCTTCGCGCCGCTGAAGCAGCCGCTCGTCATTATCAGCCTGGCCAGCGTCGTCCTACTGATCCTGGCCGGGCTCAACGTGCATGGGATCCGGGACTCCACGAGACTGAGCCTGTGGCTCAGCCTCACGTGCATCGCCACGTTCGCGTTCCTCATCGGATGGGGCATGGTCCACCATTTCGACTGGTCCACGTTCGTGAGCCTGCAAGAAGTGGGCACGCGCCCGACGTGGAGCCAGTTCCTCAACGCCGTGGCCCTTTCCATGGTGGCCTACATCGGCATCGAGGCCGGCACGCAGCTGGCGGGTGAGGCGAAGGATCCGGGACGCACCGTTCCCAACGCGATCAAGATGACCGTCCTGGTCCTCCTGGCCGTCTATGCGGGAACCGTGGCCGTCGCCATGTGCATGCCGAACATGCCGGAGCTGCTCGGCACGTACCCGCACAAGGAACAGCCGCTGATCACGATCGCGCACGGCCTTCATCGAATCGGGCCCTGGTTCGCCGCGTGGATGAGCATCCTGGCGGCGATCGTGCTCTTCATCGCGACCAACGCGGGCTTGATCGGCGCGTCCAGGCTGGCGTACTCCATGGCCACGCATTTCCAGCTGCCACGCTCGTTCCAGATGCTGCACTCGAAGCGCCGGACGCCCGTGTTCGCGCTGCTCTTCTTCACCTTCGCGGCCGTCGGCGTCCTGCTGCTCACGCAGAAGATGGACCGCTTGGCGGAGCTGTACAATTTCGGTTCGATGCTGGCCTTTTCGATGGCTCATCTGTCGCTGATCGGCCTGCGAATCCGGGAACCCAACCTCGATCGGCCGTACAAGGTCGGGCTCAACCTTCGGATCGCAGGACGGCGGATTCCGGTGACGGCGATGCTGGGATTTCTGGCCACGGGAGCGACGTGGATCTACGTCGTGATTCACCAGTCGAACGCGCGCCTGCTGGGTTTCGGTTGGCTCTTGGCGGGCGTCGTCTTGTACGCGCTCTTCCGGCGCCGGGAAGAAGTCCCCCTGGTCGAATCCGTGAAGATCGAACGCGTGTCGATGCCGGAATACGCCCCGTGGGAAGTGCGGCACGTCTTGGTGCCGACGCTGGGCGGCGCCAACACCGAAGTCGTGCAAGTCGCCTGCCGAATCGCGGCGCTGCACGGCGCCCAGGTGACGGCGCTGTACGTGATCGAGATCCCGGAGGCGCTCCCCTTGGAGACGTTCTTCGGTGGCCAATCGGTGACCGGCGACAAGGCGCTGGATCGCGCGGAGGCCATCGGGCGCGAGTACGGCGTGCAGGTGCGACGCAAGAAGATGCAGGCGCGCGAAGCCGGATCCACCATCGCCGAGGTCGCCAAGGAGGAAGGGTGCGACCTCATCGTGATGGGCGCGGCGCCGCGCTCAACCGGTGGAACGCTCTTCGGGCGCACCGTGGATGCGGTGGCGCGCCGGGCGCCGTGCCGGGTCATCATCTGCTCGGGGACGCATACGGTTTGACGTTCCTCCGTTCTGCCGTTCAGGGCCGCAGAGACGACCAACGGCCTCACCGTCGGTGGTCCAGTAGTCGGGCTGGGGGCGTAGGCGCGGGGATGTGGGGAGCGTCTCGGCGGCAAGGGGTTGCACCCGATGATGTCCGCGGGGAGGTGAGGAGCACGGC
>JACPRB010000075.1 GCA_016190155.1 Planctomycetota bacterium | reverse complement strand
TGGCGGCGCAGTTCCTTGAGGAAGGCGTGCGTCTCGGGGAGGTTCTCGCAGTGGGTGCCTTCGCGCTCGTAGAGATACGGGACCGCGTCCAAGCGCAGGCCGTCGATCCCCATCTCCAGCCAGAAGTCCACGATTTGCGTCACGGCTCGGCGGACATAAGGACTGTCGTAGTTGAGATCCGGCTGATGCGCGTAGAAGCGGTGCCAATAGTACGCGCTCGCCAGCGGATCCCAGGACCAGTTGGAGGGCTCGAAGTCCTTGAAGATGATGCGCGCGTCCCGGAATCGGTCGGGGCGATCGCTCCAGACATAGAAATCCCGCCAGCGGTGGCCCGCAGGCGCCCGGCGGGCGCGCTGAAACCAGATGTGCTGGTCGGACGTGTGATTGAGCACCAACTCCGTCAGGACCCGCAGACCTCGCCGCCGCGCCTCCTTGAGGAGGTATTTGAAATCCGCGAGCGTTCCGTAGGACGGATGCACGCCCATGTAGCCGGCGATGTCATAGCCGTCGTCCCGCAAGGGGGAAGGATAGAACGGGAGCACCCACAGCGTGTTGACGCCCAGATCCTGAAGATAATCCAGCCTGGAGGCGAGCCCCCGGAAATCCCCGATGCCGTCTTCGTTGCTGTCGAAGAAGGAACGTACGTGCACCTCGTAGATGATCGCGTCCTTGTACCACAGCGGATCATCCGCGACCCCAGAGCCGATCATGTCCGTCTCCTGACGTGACCCCGTCATCGGAATATAGGGAAGAACACGGGCGGAATCCCCTGTGTCCACGGATGGCACGAAAGGATCGGCAGGTTCCACGATTCACCGCGAAAGACCCACCGCAGATCAAGCGGCAAGGCCGCGTAACGTCCTGGGCTTGCCGAGGCTCTAGGTAATGCGGGCCGTGCCTCCGACCCGCATGAACAGGAGCGGTCACGCATGGACCCGCACAGGCGAGAGATTGTGAGGAGACATCTCATGGAAATGGAACGTAAGGAACTCCAGGAACAGGCGCAGGAAACGGCCCCGACGATGCGGGAAGCCGCCCATCGGCTGAAGTCCGATGTGCAGGAAATGGGGACACGCCTGGCCACCGCCGGGCGCGCGGCCGCCCGCACGGGCATCGAGCGCGCCGACGAATTCGCTCACGACCGTCCCTTCTTCATGGCCGCGGCGGCGTTCGCGGCGGGAGCCTTCGTCGGCTGGCTGCTGACGCGCCGAACATGACGAGCAAAGCTCGACCGCCTCGCCGCACCCTGGACGTCGTCAAGGATGCCCTCGCTTTCAGCGTAGCCGACATCCTGAAGCGATCGCTCATGGAGGTGGGCCGTCGCGTGTGGCCGCCGGTGTTGTTGTCCGCCGTCGCCCTGGTATTCCTCGCCTTCGGACTCGTCTTGCTCATCCTCGGCGGAATGCTCGGATTGAGGGAGCTTGACGTGCCGGAGTGGGCCGCGCATGCCGCAGTGGGAGCCGCCGCCATTCTCTGCGGCGCGTTGCTCTTGCGGCTGCGATGAGGAACTTCGTTCCCGTTCGCCGGTTCATCCGCTCCCTGGTTCGACCGTTCTTCGGTCGATTCCCGTCTCCCGATGCCGGCGATCGTTTCTGAGTGTCCTGAACGGATGAACTGACGAACGGCTATCGCCCGTAAGTCTCGCACATCTCGCGAAGACGCCGAGCCACGCTTTCCCTGTCGAAGGTCTCCGAGGGCAAGCGCCACTCCCAGTTGTCCTGTCCGCTCCCCGGCAGGTTCATGCGCGCCGACGAATTCAGCCCCAGCAGATCCTGCGCCGGGACGATCGCTACGTCGGCCACCGATCCGAACGCCAGGCGAATCATGTCCCAGTGGATCTCGCGCCCTTCGCTGGCCAGGTAGCGCAGCATGAAGGCGCGCTCCCGGGCGATATCTTCGGGACTTCGCGTGCTCGACGGCCCGCCACGATCGTTGAACCACCCTACCGTCGTGTCGTTGTCGTGCGTTCCGGTATAAACCACGCAGTGGCGCGGGTGCATATACGGCCGATGGATTTCCGAATCAGGATCGGTCGAGAACGCGAACTGCAGCACGCGCATCCCCGGCAAACCGAACTGATCCCGCAAGACGTGCACTTCCGGCGTCACGCTGCCGAGATCTTCCGCGATGATCTCCAGCGGTCCCAGCGCCCGGAACACGCTCTGGAAAAAGGCGGCCCCCGGCCCGGGCAACCACTTCCCCTCTTTGGCGGTGGGCGCCTCCGCGGGAATCGCCCAGCAACGAACGAAGCCGATGAAATGATCCAGGCGCGCGGCGTCGAACCGCTGGAAGACCGTGCGCAGCCGATGAATCCACCACTCGTAGCCGCGCTCGCGCATCACGTCCCAGCGGTAGAGCGGATTGCCCCATCGCTGCCCCGACTGGCTGAAATAGTCGGGCGGCACGCCGGCGACTCTTACCGGACGGCCGCTCGCGTCCAGTTCGAACAGATCCGGATGCGCCCACACATCAACGCTGTCGTCCGCCATGTAGATGGGCACGTCGCCGATGAGCCCGACGCCCTTCGCCGCGCAATGGTGGCGAAGCGCGGCCCATTGACGCGCGAATTGGTATTGGAGGAACAGATGATATTGGATTTCGCCGCACAGCTTCTCACGCGCCCGCGCCAGCGCCTCGGGTCGCCGGGCGCGCAGGTCGGGCTCCCACTCGAACCAGGGCGCCAGTTTCCGCTCCTCTTTGAGCGCGCTGTACAACGCGAAATCATCCAACCAGCTCGCGCCGGCCGTGCGGAACCGATCGAATTCCGCGTCCGGACGAAAAGCGCGGAAGGCCTTGCGGAAAAGCAGCTCGCGGGATGTCCGCACCGCATCGTAGTCCGCTCGTCCGATCGGCTGGGACTCCGGCAAGTCTCCGCGGGACAGCAATCCCTCCTCCACCCACGTCTCCAAGCTCAGCAGCAGCGGATTCCCCGCGAAAGCGGCCGGCGACGCGTAGGGAGAGTTGGCCGGGCCGATGGGTCCCACCGGCAGCATCTGCCACCACTTCTGTCCCGCCGCCGCCAGGAAATCCACGAATTCGAAGGCCGCGCGGCCCAGATCGCCGATTCCGTACGGTGAGGGAAGCGACGTGGGGTGCAGCAACACCCCGCTGGCACGCCGCGCCAGCCTCATGTCCGCCGACTTCTCGCGAGATGCCGCCGCCGGCTCAACCGCGCTCACGACCATGTCCGTTCAACCGGTTCCTGCGTTCGGAGGTTCGACCGTTCTTCCCTTCGACCATTCGTGCCCGTCCAGAATGCAATCCTTCATCGAATTTGTCGACCTTTCAAGGGGCCCGGTTGAACAGCAAGGCCGCCGGCACCTGCGCGAACAGATCCGCGACCGGCAACTTCCACGAACTCCCGACGCGCAGCGGACGATGCGAACGCCCCGTCACGATGTCCCTGACCTCAAGGGATGCGAGCTCCTCGGGCAACACCAGAGCCGTGTCGCGCCACGCATCCGGAGCCGATCCGAGGCGAAGGAAGAAACGACCGGCGGCGGCGACGGCCACGCGATCCTCCAGGCGGCGGATGAAAGCGCACACGTGCGCGTCGCGGGCCCCGGTCACGCGGACAGGGATGTACGCCCCGTGGCCGAAGAGCTCCGGATCCGCCCGGCGCGCCGCCAGCGCGCGCGTCATCACGAACATCTTGATGCGGCCGTCCTCCGGCGCATCCAGCAGCGCCTTCGCCGAAGCCCCCGCCAAGGAGGGCAGATGCGCGCGCCGAACGGCGTAATCGATCGGCCGGCGGTTGTCCGGGTCGACCAAGCTCAAGTCCCAAAGCTCCGTGCCCTGGTAGAAGTCGGGGACGCCCGGCGCCGCGATCTTCAGCAGCACCTGCGAAAGCGAGTTGAGCACCCCGGCCCGCGCCACGGGCCCGATGAAGGCTTCGAAGTCCTCCCGAAAGGCCCGGCGATCCACGACGGCACGGACGAAGTCCCGCATCGCGCGCTCGTAGGTCTCGTCCGGATCGATCCAACTCGTGTGGATCTTCGCCTCCTTGAGGGCCTTCACCATGTAGTCCTGGACACGACCGACGGTGGTCTCGTCCGCGCCTCCGAAGGGCCATGTGCCGACGAGCGTCTGGTACAGGAGGTACTCTTCGTTGGCGTCGGGCGCCTCGTTGCCGTCGACCGTCGCTTTGCAGGGCAAGTTGATCACGTGCCAGCGGTGAATCGCGCGCTGCCACTCCGTGGGAATCTCCGAAAGCGCGTTGATCCGCGCGCGGACATCCTCTCCGCGCTTGGTGTCGTGCGTGGCCGTCGCCGAGAGCGCGTGCGGCCAGTCCCGCAACCGTTCCACCGTGCGCCGATGAAACACCTCGAGCGTCACCCCGAAGCGGTCGGGATCGCCGCCGACCTCGTTGAGCGACGCCAGGGGGAAATACCGGTAGAAGGCGGTGTCCTCCAGGCCCTTGGCCATGATGGGGCTCGTGAGCTGCTCGAAGCGCAGGACGAACTCGCGTCGCTCGGCGCGCTTCTCCTCGTCCAGGCCTTCGGGATCCTCCAACAACAGCAGGCCTCCGATGAAATCGAAGATCGAACGGCTGGTGGCCGGATTGCGCCGCTTGGCGGCGCGCAAGGCCGCCAGGATGTGCGCCCGATCTCCCGCGCCGACGACGTTCTGGCGCCGGCGGATGTACGTGCGGTAGACGGGGAAGCACGCGATGAGCTCCACCAGGGCGGCTTGGAGGCTGTTGAGCGTGAAGTCGCGCGACCACCGGTGTCGCTCGGAGATGCGGTCAAGCTTCCGGGCGAGCATGGTCAGCTCGCCGGCCATGGAGACCTGCATCACGAGCTTCTTGCTCTCGTAGAGGATGTCGGGGAAAGGCTGCGACCGACCCGTGAATCGTTCGTAGATCCTGCGGAATCGCCGTCGATGGGACGGCATCACGAAGATCCCGTTCAGCAGATTCAGGAATCCGTACCCGGTGGTCCCGTGCACCGGCCAGTCGGCGTGCAGGCGTTCGTCCCCGACGAGGATCTTCTCCACGATCAGATAGCAAGGCCGATTGGGCGAGCAGTTCGGATTCGACGCGGACGGCTTGAGCGGAACGCCGGCGTCCTCCAACGCCTGCGCGCACGCGCGCTGCAGATCCCACAGATACCGGTCGGGCTCCAGCAATCCGTCCACGTGATCCACGCGCAGGCCCTTGACCCAACCTCGCCCGATGAGTTGCAGGGGCAGCCGGTGCACCGCGGAGAACACGTCGGGATTCTCCATCCGGATCGCCGCAAGGTCGCTGATGTCGAAGAACCGGCGGTAATTGATCTCGTCGGACGCCACCCTCCAGTAGCAGAGTCGGTAGGCCTGTTCGGCCAGCAGCGCCTCCAGCCGGTCGAAGCTGCGCGGATCGCCCCTGCGGCCGTTGACCTCTTCCAGGGCGACTTCGAGCGCTCGGCGTACGTCTTCGTTGCCCTCCATCAGAGCGGCGAGGCGCCGGCGAACGACCTCCTTTTCGCGGGTGCGCTCCTGGAGATGTTCCCAATCCGTTTCCGTCGGCAGCGGCAGGTGGGTGAGCGCGGTCATGATGCTCTCCAGCTCGAGCACGTCCTGGTGAGACTCCCCCAAGCGTTCCCGCAGGCGCTCCGGCATCGGATGCAGAATCCGGGTCCACGTGCGCGGGGCCAGCGGGAAACCGATCCCCGCATACTCGATGCGGAAGAGCCCCTGGTCGACGACGACGCGGATCTCGCCGTTTTCCAGCACCCGTCCATACTGGTCGCTGAGGACGGGCAGGAGCACCTTGTTGGCGAGATCCGATTTCGGAGGATTCCAGTCGATGTCGAAGGCGCGCGCGTAAGGGGAGCTGGAGCCGTTTTCGAGCACGTCCATCCACCACGCGTTGTCGGAGCTGGCGATGCACAGGTGATTGGGCACGATGTCCATCACGAGGTCCAGGCCGCGCTCTCGGAGGGCTTGAACCAGGAGCTCGAGGTCTCTTTCGCCCCCGACTTCCGGATTGAGCGCGGCGGGGTCGGTGACGTCGTAGCCGTGGAGGCTGCCGGGCCGGGCGGCCAGGAAGGGCGAGGCGTAGCACGCGCCGATACCGAGTCGATCGAGGTAGTCCGCCAGCTCGACCGCCTGGGCGAACGTGAAGCGGCGGTTGAACTGCAGGCGATACGTCGCCCGGGGAATCGGCGCGTGCGCCGTGGCGAAGGCGGCGGCCCGCTTCAACCACGCCTCGCGTTCGACTTCGGCCTCGTCCAAATTCTGTTCGGGCGGCACGGAGTTTCTCTGCGATGGGCGCCTCTGGGTCCATTGTCAAGATGCGCGGGGGAGGAGAATGTTATGTGCGCTGTAGCCGTTCAGCCGTTCTTCCGTTCACCGGTTCTTGCGTCTGGCCACGTGGCGGCGTATTTGTAAAGCGCACCGATTATGGCTGAGAACCACCCCGATATTCGGGCGATCCTGGGTGACGGTACGGCCATCGAGCAGGCCTTACGGAAGGCGGCACACGAGGCATTTCTCGTCCACAAGCGCATGGGGTTGCCCCTCGTCATCTGACGGAACGACAAGATCGAGTGGGTCACGCCCGAAGAATACGAACGGCTTGCAAAGGACGACTCCGGCGGATAGGCCATCCAGCACGAAGCGCCGGTAACGTGACTGCCTCGAGACCGTCTTACGAAGGATGAACCAAGAAGCCATCGACTACCGGGTCAGGGACCGGAACAGGGCCGATTTCCGTGAAGCGCTCGCCCTGATCGTGCTGGGCATTCCGTTCACGGCGATCGGCGTCTTCGCTCTGGACCTCCTCCTGTTCCTCGTGTTGAGGGATTTTCTCGTCAGTACCGGAATCGTTCTTGGTGCCGTGCTGATCGATACTTGGCTTCACCCTTCCGAGCATTACGTCCGCGCCCGGTACTACCTCGTGGGGGGAGGCCAAAAGGGCCATGAGTTCGGCACTCTTCAGACGGAGCGACGCAAGGGGGCTTTCTCCGGAATGCCCCTCATGACGAACATGTCGGACCCCGAGAATTGGGCCATGCGCGGAAAAGTCGCGGCCAACGGCTGCGCCAACCTGGTGCTGGGCGGACCCCGCAATATTCGAAAAGGAATAGAGCTGATCATCCTCGCGCGCCGCCGAGCGCGTCCCGAAAACCTGTCCTCCGCTCTGCTCTTCCTGAAATGGCTGCGTGAACGCCAACCTTTGGCCGAGAAAGACGTAAACGCTCATCTCTCCAATGAACCTCGACACGTCCCCGGATTCATGGTGGCGGACGAACTGGGGTTGATCAGCCGCAAGTGGCAAGGACAGGAGAAGATTCTCCAAGTATCCGGCTCCCTATAAGCGTCCGCCGCAACCTTGCGATTCCGCACATGATTCCTCGGCACGGCGCGACTATCCAATGTATGTTCAGCGCACCTCCTATGCGCTTGCTGGATAATCCGTCCGAGTTCTTCGAAAGCTGCTACGAGGCCGTATTTCGACTGGTGGCTCGCACCACGGGAGCCCCCAGAGCGATCCTGGAAGATTTCGTCCATGAAACCCTCCTTCACGCGTGGCAAGCGCGCGCGAGCTACCGGGGGGAGAGCGACCAGCTGACATGGATCCTCGGCATCGCGCGTAACAAGCTTCGCGACTCGTGGAGGCGAGACGCGGCGCGCTCACGGCGGGAAGTCGTCATCGGACAGTTGCGCGCCCTGGAAAAAGAGTTCATCCCCGATGAAATCCTAGAGAGCCACGAAATGCGCGCGCAGGTGCGGCGCGCGCTCGATGTTCTGCCGCCGTCCTATGCCGACGTCCTGATGCGTCGCTATTTTGACGGCGCCAGCGTCCGCCACATCGCCGCGGCTCTGCGCGAGACCGAGAAATCCATCGAAGCCAGACTTCACCGCGCGAGAGAAGCCTTTCGCCAGGAACTGGCCGCCTCCGGAGGTGACGATGTCGATGGCTGAAGACGAAATCCTGGAACGTAATCTCGAACGGCTCATCCGCCGAGGCGCGTTGCGTCTGACCAAGGTGGAGATCGCTGAGGCGAGAAACCGCTTCCTCTACGAAGCTCGCGGTCTTTCGCCCCATCGCTGGGGCTGGCTCGCTCCGGCTGCGGCGATCCTCGTCTTCGGCACGATCACCTGGCTCGTCTTGGAGGCGCCCGTTTCGTTACGCCCCGGAGCTGTTTTGCAGGATCCAGAAAGCTGGGAGCGACAATCTTGGGAAGCCGCTTACGTTAAGGCCAACCAAGCGAAGACACCCGATGAAGAATGGAAGTGGATTAGACAAGGACTCTTGACGTTGATCGAAGGCTCGCGCCAGCACCCGCAGGATCCTTACATCGCATACATCCTTGGGAATACACTCATCCATAAAGCCACATGGAAGGAGGGCGTCTTCCAACAGTCCTTCCTCGCTCGCGTGGAATCCGACCAGGAGTTGCAATCCGCCTTGCAGAATGGGGCCGTCAACCCCCAACCTCTCACCGCCTTTTCTCTGGCTATCCTCTGGCTGAGACGAAGCCTAGATTACGTTCAACAATGCAAGAATCGGCAATTCGAGACCCAATTAGGGTTCATCTTGCACGCTTCAAGTCTCGACACCTGGATCTACATCGCGATGTATTACCAAGCCTATTACTTCTGGAGACAGGGCAAGTCCGTTGACGCCGCAACGTGGTTCCGCGATGCCCTGCAGCACGTCCGGGGAATCCCTCAACGGCACCCAGGCGTCTCCCCGTTGATTACCGATTACGCTTTCTTGTGCGAGCACTTGGCGCATGCCGCAGAGAATCCCCCAACCACGCGCGACGAACGGATGGAGCAACTCGAAACCCTCACGGCGGTCCTTCTCAAGGTCCCCCGCCGGGACTTCGGTTACCTCCTCGAGGATCTCTCCGTATTGAAACGCGAACTCGGAGGCGACGCGTTCGAATTCAACGACAGCCCTGACTTCGCGTCTCTCCTCCAATGGGACAAGACGATAGAGGCCACTCTGGCCCCCTCTGACGATGTCGACGCGTTCTCCGCCTTGCCGCGCCCGCCGGCCAAAGGACTCTTCCGGGTGGAATTCCAAATAAAACCGACGGGTTCCTCCCTCAAAGTCACGCTGTGGACGGCCAAGGACGGCTTGCTGCTGCAACCCACCCCATCGCTCGTGGTGCAACCGGATGTGTGGCACAAGATCACGGGCTTCACCGATTCAGCCCTCGGCGCAACTCTCACGGTGGAGCCTCAAGAGCGCTCCGCTGCAGCCTCCTACCAGCTGCGATGGTCCCAATCCGAGACCGAGAAGTAACACCGTCCTGGATGGACGAACGGCGCCCCGCCGCCCCTATCCCAACCCCATCTGCCTGATCAGCCGCGCCAGATACGTCCGCTGCAACCCCAACAGCTCCGCCGCCTTCGTCTGGTTCCCCTCGCACTTCGCCAGCGCCTCCTCCACGATCCTCCGGCGCGCCGAATCCACCCTCCCGTGAAACCCCTCCGGGCCGCCGCCCGCCGCCGGCGCCGACGCCATCACCTCCGCCGGCAAGTCCGCCAACCCGATCTCCGCCCCTTCCGACAGCACCGCCGCCCGCTCCACCGCGTTCTTGAGCTCCCGCACGTTTCCGGGCCACGCATACCCCTCGAGCACCGCGCGCGCCTCGGCCGAGAACACCGTCGCTCCACGCGCCATCCGCTTCAGAAACGTCTCCGCCAGCGGCAGGATATCCGCGCGCCGATCCCGCAACGGCGGCAGGGAAACCGAGATCACGTTGAGCCGATAAAACAAATCCTCGCGGAACCGCTGCTCCGCGACCGCCTTCTTGAGATCCCGATTCGTCGCCGCGATCACCCGCACGTCCACCTCGATCGCCTCGTTGCCGCCGACCCGCTCGAACGACCGCTCCTGCAGCACGCGCAGGAGCTTCGCCTGGAATGCCGCGGAGATGTCGCCGATCTCGTCCAGAAAGAGCGTCCCTCCGTGCGCCAGCTCGATCTTGCCCGTCCGCCGCCCGGCCGCCCCCGTGAACGCCCCCTTCTCGTGCCCGAAGAGCTCGCTCTCCAGGAGATTCTCGTTGAGCGCGACGCAGTTGACCGCGACGAACGGCCCGCCCGCGCGCCCGCTCATCCGGTGAACCAGCCGCGCGACCACCTCCTTGCCCGTCCCGCTCTCCCCCAAGAGCAGCACCGTCAGATCGCTCTTGGCC
>JACPRB010000067.1 GCA_016190155.1 Planctomycetota bacterium | reverse complement strand
GGCGCGGATGATGCGGGAGGCGCAAGTGGTCGCGACGCTGGAGCACCCCAACATCGTGCGGATCCATGACGTGCTGCAGGACGGCTTGGTCATGGAGCTGGTGCGGGGGCGGCCGTTGGAGCTGAAGGCGCTGCCGCTCGAGGAACGGGTGAGGGTGCTGGAGGAGGTGGCGCGGGCGATCCAGGCGGCGCACGAGCGGGGGGTCGTTCATCGGGACCTGAAGCCCGGCAACGTGTTGCGGGAGGAGACGGGACGGGTGGTGGTGATGGATTTTGGTTTGGCGCATCTGGCGGAGGCGCGCAGCCGATTGACGCGAAGCGGGGCGGCGGTGGGGACGCCGCTGTACATGGCGCCGGAGCAGATTCGCGGGGAAAGGGTGGACGGGCGGGCGGACGTGTATTCGTTGGGGGTGATGCTGTATGAGGCGCTGGCGGGGCGGGCGCCGTTTACGGCGCCCACGGTGGGGCAGCTATACGTGAAGGTGTTGGCGGAGGCTCCTCCGCCGTTGAAGGGAGTCCCGAAGGATCTGGTGACGGTCTGTTTTCGGGCGTTGGCGAAGGATCCGCGGGATCGATATCGGACGGCGGGGGCACTGGGGGAAGATCTGGCGAGCCATCGGGCGGGGCGCGGGATTGCGGCGCGCCCCTTGAGTACGTGGACCCGGCTGGTGCGACGGAAGGCGGTGGTGTCGGTGGCGGCGGCGATGGGGCTTCTGGTGGTGTTCGCGGCGGGGGCGATGTTGAAGCTGCGTCGGACGCAGGAGGACGTGACGAAGGCCCAGGGAGTGCTCGTGGAGGAGATGCGCCGGACGTCGGCGACGTGTCTGGAGGCGGCGCTGGATCTGCGGCGGGTGGGGAAGGTAGATCGGATGGGGGAGTATGCGTCGAAGGTGTATGCGATTTGCGATCGCGTGATCCGGGAGCACCCGCGGTTGGCTGAGCCGCACTATTTGCGGGGGCGGATGTTTCGGGCGCTGATGAAGGACAAGGAGGCGTTGGAGGAGCAGGAGCGTGCGCTGGCGAAGGAGCCGGGGTACGTCCCGGCGGTGTATGAACGGCTGGTTCTTGTGGCGAGGCTGCATCGGAGGCGCTTGCGGGAGTTGGAGGAGGAGGAGCAGCGGGGAGCGGGGAGAATGCTCATGGAGGAAGGGGCCGGAGAGGTGAGAGCCGGGAAGGAATGGAGGGTCCGATCGGGACAGGAGTTGGCCAAGACGGATCCGAAGGCGTTGCGGCTGATGGAGACGATGGAGAAGGATTTGGCGAGCCTGAACACCGGGAGGGGAGCCCTGACCGAGGGGCAGCGGGCATGCGCGCAGGGACTCCAGGCGAGGGTGGCGGATCGATGCGAGGAGGTCCGGACGATTCTAGGAGGAGCGGTGGAGAAAGAGCCGCACTTGGAGGAGGCCTATGAAGCGCTGGCGGCGCACGAGGAATGGCACGGAGAATACGAGGAGGCGGTCCGCTGGTTGAGCGAGGGGATCGTCCGGGACCGCGGGTGTGTTCTCCTCCTGCAGAGGCGCGGCGATGCGTCCTTGACGATGGGGGCGCTCACCGGGGGCGTAGGTGAAGACCCCCGAGGGTATTACGAGGCCGCGATCGAGGATTTCACGGAGACGCTCAAGCTCGATCCTGGGAATGACGAGGGGTGGTTGGGACGCGGCGCGGCTCGGATGAACTGGGGCAAGCACCGGGAGGGGCTGGGCGAGAACTCGCGTCTGTTGTATGAGGGAGCGATCGCGGACCTGGGAGAGGCGCTCAAGCTCAATCCCGCCCGCGACGAGACGTGGATAGCGCGCAGTATGGCCCGAATGAACTGGGGCGTCTGCGCGTCGGTTCGAGGGGAGGATCCCGGCAAGCTATACGAGGGAGCGATCGCGGACCTGGGAGAGGCGCTTGAGCTCAATCCGGCCAACGACAAGGCGTGGACGTATCGTGGCGCGGTGCGCGTGAATTGGGGCGCGTACAAGGCCTGGCGGGGGGAGGATCCCGAGGGGCTCTACGAGGAGGCGATCGCCGACATGGGTGAGGCGCTCAAACTGAATCCGGCGCGTGATGAGACGTGGATGTGGCGCGGGAGGGCGCGCAGGTGGTGGGGGGCGTACAAGGGGGACCGGGGCGAGGATCCCGCTTCGCTGTATAGCGCGGCGATCGAGGACTTTGGTGAGGCGCTCAAGCTCAACGCCGTCAAGGCGCAAACGTGGTTGAGTCGGGGGGCGGTGCTTATGACGTGGGGTTGCACCAAGGGCCGCCGGGGAGAGGACCCGAGGGCGTTGCTGGAAGCGGCGATCGAGGACTTCGGCAAGGCGTTGCAACTCAATCCGGCGAGTGATCAGGCGTGGATGCACCGCGGCGCGGCGCGGCTGAATCTGGGGGTTTTCAAGCAGAAGCAGGGCGAAGATCCGAGCGCGCTGCTCGAGGCGGCCGCCGAAGATCTACGGCGGGCATTGGCGATCAATCGTTCCAGCGCGATGACGTGGCAATGCCTGGGAGAGACCGAGTTCAACCACGGCCAGCATCTTGAATCGCGGCGGGAGGCGGCGGCCAGTCACTATCGGTTCGCTCTGGAGGCGTATCGGCAGGGGCTGCATCTGAATCCGGCGCTGGAAAGCGAGATTCGTGGAAAGATCGAGGAATGTCGGAAGCGGGTCGAGTCGACCCGTGACGAGTAGGGTAGACTTCCATTGATGCTCGCGTCGGAGCGCTACGAGCTGCTGGAGGAACTCGGTCGCGGCGGGATGGGGGTGGTGTACCGCGCGCGGGATCGGACGCTGGGGCGCGAAGTCGCCGTCAAGGTGCTTCGTTGCGACGGCGAGGCGAAGCCGCATCTGTTGGCGCGGATGATGCGGGAGGCGCAGGTGGTGGCGGCGCTGGAGCACCCCAACATTGTGCGAATCCATGATGTGCTCGAGAACGCCTTGGTCATGGAGTACGTGCGGGGGCGGCCGCTGGAGCTGAAGGAGCTTGCGCTCAAGGAACGGCTGAAGGTGCTGGAAGACGTGGCGCGGGCGATTCACGCGGCGCATGAACGGGGGATCGTTCATCGGGATCTGAAGCCCGGGAACGTGTTGCGGGAGGAGACGGGGCGGGTCGTGGTGATGGACTTCGGGTTGGCGCATCTGGCGGAGGCGCGCAGCCGGTTGACGCGGAGCGGGGCGGTGATGGGAACGCCGCTGTATATGGCGCCGGAGCAGATTCGCGGGGAGCGGGTGGACGGGCGGGCGGACGTGTATTCGCTGGGGGTGATGCTGTATGAGGCGCTGGCGGGGCGGGTGCCGTTTACGGGATCTACCGTTGCGGAGTTGTATGTGAAGGTGCTGGCGAGGAATGCTCCTCCGCTGACAGGAGTCCCCAGGGACTTGGTGACGGTGTGTGGTCGCGCGCTGGCGAAGGATCCGCGGGATCGATATCAGACGGCGGCCGCGTTGGCGGAGGATCTGGCGAGCTATCGAACCGGCCGGAGTATCGCCATGCGTCCGATGAGCACGTGGACGCGGCTGGCGCGGCGAAAGACGGCGGTGGCGGTGGCGGCGGGGATGGGGCTTCTCGTGGCGTTCGCGGCGGGGACGGCCTGGAAGCTCCATTCGACCCGAAAAGGGACCGACGAGGCTCGCCGCGTGCTGGTGGAGGAGATGCGCCGAACGTCGGCATCGTGTCTGGAGGCGGCGCTGGATCTGCGGCGGGTGGGACAGGTGGACCGGATGGGGGAGTATGCGTCGAAGGTGGATGCGATCTGCGACGCGGTGATTCGGGATCAGCCGCAGTCGGCGGAGCCGCATTTCCTGCGAGGGAGGATGCGTCGGGCGTTGATGGAGGATCGGGAGGCCCTGGTTGAGCAGGAGTCGGCGTTGGCGAAGGAGCCGGGGTATGTGCCGGCGCGGTACGAGCGGCTGATTCTGGTGGTGCGGTTGTATGGGCGGCGGACGATCGAGTTGAAGCGAGAGCATCTGCATCGAGAAGGTCTAAGGCTTGCGCAAGAAGGCGCCGGCGAGGTGCGAGCGGGGCGCGTTTGGACCCCGGAGAATTGGCTCCGATTGGCGGAGGCGGATCCGAAGGCGCGGGGATTGATGAAGAGGATAGAGGAAGACATGGCGATGCTGAAGGCCGGGGCGGAGGACCTGACCGAAGGGCAGCGCGAGTGCGCGGAGGGTCTTCGGGCGTGGGTGGTGGATCGATGTGAGGAGATTCGATCGATCTTGACGGGAGCTTTAGGAAAGGACCCGTGTCTGGAGGAGGCCGTCGAGGCGTTGGCGTGGCACGAGGAACAGCACGACGCGTTCGAGCAGGCTGTTCGGTGGTGGACGGAGGGAGTGGCCAAGGACCGGGGGTACGTTACGTACTTCGAAGGGCGTGGGGTGGTGCGTTCGAAATGGGCCCTGCGGCAGGAGAGCCTGGGTCAGGATCCCACCGCGCTCTATCGAGAAGCCATTCAGGACTTCAGTGAGGCACTCAAGCTGCAGCCGGGTCGAAGCGAGTCATGGATGTTCCGGGGCATGGAGCGGGCGAATTGGGGCGTAAGCAGGGCCGCGCGTCCGCAGGATGTCGGAGCGCTCTATGAGGCGGCGATCGCGGACTTGAGCGAGGCGCTCAGGCTGGACCCGGAGCGGGCGGAGGCATGGATGTATCGCGGGACCGTTCGGTTCAACCAGGGTTGGAATGAGGATCTTCGCGACCGAGATCCCGAGGTGTTCTACAAGGAGGCGATTGCGGATTACGACGAGGCGCTCAAACGGGATCCCGCACTCGGCGAAGCCTGGATCGGTCGTGGAGACGCGCGAATGAAAAGGGGAATACGCCGGAAGGATTCGGGCGAGGATCCGTGTGCACCGCTTGAGGCAGCAATCGCAGACTTCGGAGAAGGGCTCAAACTGGATCCGGGTTCCGAAGAGGGGTGGGTGTGTCGAGGGGGGGCCCGGTCGAACTTGGCCTATTACAAATCGCTGAAGGGCGAAGATCCTGATGGACTGTATGAGCAGGCGATCGAGGATGCTGCAGAGGCGCTGAAGCTCAACCCGAAAAGTGCGTCGGCGTTTGTAAGTCGCGCCAAGGCACGACTTGGTTGGGGCGAACACAGGGCGAAGGGGGGAGAGGATCCCCGCATGCTTTTCGATGAGGGGGTCGCTGACTTGCATCACGCGCTTGCGATCGACGGTCAGAACGAGTTCGTATGGCGTTACCTCGGGACCGCGTATCGGACATGGGGTCGTTATCTTGCGTGGCGCGGGGAGCCGGCATCGACGTGCTTTCATCGGGCGTTGGAGGCGTACCAGGAGGTACTTCGACTCGATCCGGAGCGTGAAGCGGAGTTGCGGCCGTGGATCGAGGAATGTCGGCGAGGAGAGAAGTAGCGAAACCTTCCGACGCAATGGACCGCGCGAGTCCCGCGGAAAATCCTTGACGGATCGGACACATCGCGTTACATAAGCGCCCATACGGGGATAGTGTTGAGCGGGGGTATGGAGATGGTGAAGAGGGTTGGGATTGCGGGTGTTCTGCTTTCCCTGTTGCTCGCCGGGTGTCGGCGCGAGGACGAAGGGGGCGCGGTCCTCGGTGTGCGTTCCCAGGGCCCGGCCGTACCGAAGAGCGCCTACTTCACGCAGACTGAAGACGGCTGGCGCATCGCCGTCCAGCGTTACACCCGGTCGGAAGGTCCGGCCTACGCCCAACCGGTGATCCTATCGGGGGGCGCCCTGACGAGTCATTTCATCTTCGACGTCGATCCCCAACATTCTCTGGCTCAGGAGTTGGCCCGCGCGGGTTTCGACGTGTGGACGTTCGACATCCGCGGCACCGGAGATAGCCAGTCTCCCAAAGTGAGCGACATCTTCGGGTGGACGTTCAGCATCGATCACTTCATCAAGTACGACGCGCCCGCGGTGGTTCAGTTCGTTCGCCAGATGACGGGGGCGCTGCAGGTGAACTGGGTCGGGCATGGCGTGGGCGCGACCATGATGTTCGGATACCTCGAACGCCGGGATCCGGCCCATGTCCGCAACGCGGTGTCGATCGGCGGCGCGGGGATGGTGTCCGATGAGGACTCTCTCAAGAGCGGACTGGCGGACTTCCTTTTCCAGATCGGAACGATCTTGCTCCCCCTGATCCCTCCCAACATGCCGCTGCCGATGAAGTGGGCGATGGACAAGCTGATGGGGGAGGACCCGTGGCGATGGATGGGGATCGCGACGGGACTGGATTCGAGCGCGGGCAGGCTGTTCTGGAATCCCGAAGCCATGAACCCCAACCAGGTCTACCAGTTTCTGCGCAAGGCGCTGCCGAACACCAGCACGAACGTGGTGAAGCAGTACCTGCGCTGGGCGCGCGATCGGCGTTGCGTCGGCAACGACGGCTACGACTACACGGCGAACCTCCGCCAGGTCACGACGCCGTTGTGCGTCCTGATCGGCGTGAGCGACCAGATGGTGACGCCGGCGGATTCCCAGTTCGTGTATCAGCGCGTGTCCAGCACCGACAAGGTGTACAAGGTGTGCGGGAAGGCGACCGGGCACACGGTGGATTTCGGCCACGTCGACATGTTGGTCGGCACGAAGGCGCGCGCGGAAGTGTACCAGCATGTGCTGGACTTCCTGATCCCTCGTTCGACGTCTCGTTGACGGCGGGACCGTTCGCGGGTGCAGGAACATCGTCCGCCTGCCGAAGAAGAACAAGGGATTCGTGATTCTTCGGGGGTGGGATATGAGCGAGACGGTTTTGTTGATCGAGGAGTGTCCGGGGTCCGCTCGCGCCTTGCTGGAGGAATCCGGCTACCGCGTGGAGTCCGCGACGCCCGCCGACGCCATCGGGCGCGCGCATGACGTCACGCCCGACGTCATGGTGTTCCTGGGAGGCGGGACTACGCGCGTGGCGCGCACGCTGGGGTGGGTTCATGACGTGCCGATGCTGTTCGTCGGCGCCGAGCGCGCGGCGCTCGGGGAGGTCCCGCGTTCGCGTCGCATCGTGCCTTCGCCGGAGTGCTTGCCCGCCGTTGTGAGGGTGGCGCTCGCCGACCGGTAATCCTTCGTAGGTTCCGCCGTTCTTCCGTTCACCCGTTCGTACGTTCGAAGATCGCGCGCGGCCGGCGGAAAACGGATGAGCCGACGAACCGGTGAACGCTTTACTTGCGGGGCGCGGGCTGGGAGGCGCCCAGCACGGTCGGTAGATGGACCGTGTAGGTCGTCCCCTCGGCGGACGTCTCCACGGTGATGCGTCCGCCGTGGCGGGCGGCGATTTCGTTGCTGAGGGAAAGCCCCAGTCCGTGCCCGTCGGGTTTGGCGCTGATGCCCGGCTCGAAGAGCCGGCGGCGGACGTCCGGCGGGATGCCGGACCCGGTGTCCGAGACATCCACGGCGCATCCGTCCGCTTCGCGCCTGACCCGCAGCCGCAGCATGCGGGTGGATCGGTTCTGCATGGCCTGGACCGCGTTGATCATCAGGTTGACCAGGAGTTGCTCCATCTGTTGCGGGTCGACGAGGGCGGCGGCCTCGTCGTCGATCTCCTGCTGCAGCTTCACGAGGTGGTAGCGGAGGTGGAAATCGACGAGTCGCACGGCGCCGCGCAGGACGTCGGCCAGCTTCGTGAGCGCCGGCGAGAAGGGGCGCAAACGGTATTGGTTGAGGAACCCGTCGATGACGCGTTTGCAGCGGCGGCCGGCGTCGTTGATGTGCGTGGCGTACTCGCGCACCTCGGAGGGGAGGCGTTCGGCTTGCAGGAGCTCCGAGCAGCCCAGGACAACGGTCAGGGGATTGTTGAGTTCGTGCGTGAGGCTGCTCATCAACTGGCCGAGCACGCTGATCTTCTCGAGCTGCGTCATCCGTTCCTGCATCATGCGCTCGGATCGGATGTCCCGGATGATGATGAAGGAGCAAGGCTCGTCCTCGGTCGGGAAAGGTTTGATGGTCACTTCGCAGGGCACGGTGGAGCCGTCGGGGCGGACGACGGTGATGCAGAAGGAGCCGGGGGCCGCCGCGGGCGTGGGGGTATCCGCGGGCTTGAGCGCGCGGTCCAGCTGCGAGGCGCTCAGGTGCAGGAGGCTCGATACGGGGCGGCCGCGCGGGTCGAAACCGAGCAGTTCCACGGCCAGGGCGTTGGCGTCGCGGATCCGGTCGGCCTGGTCGGCCACCATCAATCCGATGGAGATCTTCTCGAAGAGCGTCTGGTAGAAGCTCCGGTAGCGCTGGTGTTCCCGGCGTTCCACGTGGGTTTGTTCGGCCATGTGGCCGGCGAAGAGGGCGGTGACGAAGAACAGCGCGATGCGGGTGCTGAAGGCGACGTCGAGCAATTCCGCGGGGTGAGCGATGCCGACGAGCAGGCCGTAGAGGCAGGCGGACGCGGCGGCGATCGCCCACGCGGCCATGGCGCTGCGGGCCAGGGCCGCCATGAGGATGATGAGGAAGAAGGTGACGTAGAACTGGGAGCGGGTCTCGCCCGCGAGGACCATCATCGTGACGATGACCGCGAGGTCGAGCACGAACAGGAAGGCCTTGGGGATGCGACGGGCGAGTTTCGCGGGGATGTCGAGCAGGAGCAGGACGTTGACGACGGCGTAGATCGCCAGGATACCGGCGCCGGGCCAGAGCGAAGGCAGTCCGGATAGGGACGCGCCGGCTACGGCCAGCGTCAGGACGAGCCGCAGGATCAGGATCGACCGAGCACCATCAGTGTGCCAAGCGGGAAGCGTCACCAGAGGCGTCCCTCAGGGCATCGGCGATCTCGTTCAGGGTCAAGAACGGTTTACCCACGAAGCCCGCGGCCCCCGCGGCGTGTGCCGCCTGGGGAGCCGAAGCCACGGAGCCGGACATGGCGACGATTTTCACGCCGGGCCATCGCTGGGTGATGAGCTGGATCAGCTGCAGTCCCGATTCCATGCCCAGGTGCAGATCGACGATGGCCTGGTCGACCGGTCCCTGCTCGAGGATCGCCAGGGCTTCGTCGCGTCCGCCGGCCTGGGTACAGGAGAAACCGCATCCCGAGAGGTACGCGGTCAAGACCATTCGGATCTGCGGCTCATCATCGACGATGAGGATCCGGCGCGGAGAACTCATACATATATAATGTACCATAGATCTTGCGATTCAGGGGGCATTTGCAGGACTCTCCGGCGGATCCTGTGTAAACTTGGCGCATGCCTGGAGCCTTGATCACCGGCGCGACGGGGTTCGTCGGCAGCCACTTGGTCGATCGTTTGCTGGCCTGCGGGTGGCGGGTGCGGTGCACCGTACGTCGCACGAGCGACGTCACCTGGCTGTCCGGCAAGTCGATCGAGCCGGTCGAGGGTGATCTGCGCGAGGGCGCTGGGCTGGTTCGCGCGATGGCGGGGGTGGACGTGGTGTTTCACCTCGCGGGCGTCCTGAGCGCGCCCACGCTGCCGATGTATCGTGCGGGGAACTGGCGGGTCGCCAGGAACGTCGTCGAGGCGGCGGTGGGCGCGGGCGTGCGACGGCTCGTGCATGTGAGCACGCTGGCGGCGGCGGGTCCGTCGCGGGACGGGCGGCCGGTGGACGAGGAGACGCCGTGTGCGCCCATCTCCAAGTACGGGCTGAGCAAGCTGGAGGGGGAGCGCGAGGTCTGGAAGCACCGTGCGGAGATCGGCGTCACGGTGATTCGGCCGCCGGCGGTTTATGGGCCGCGGGATCGCGGATTGCGGGATCTGTTCCGGATCCTGGCGGCGGGGGTGCAGCCGGTCCTCGGCGGCCCGAAGTTCGTCAGCATCATTCATGTGGACGATCTGGTGCGGGGGATCGTGGACGCGGCGGAGCACCCCAAGGCAGTGGGGGAGGTCTTCTTCGTGGCGAACGAGCGGGCGCACTCGTTCTCGGAGTTGATGGGGTGGATCGCGGGCGCCGCGGGGCGGGCGCCCGTGCGGCTCTACGTGCACGACGAGGTCTTGCGGTTCTTCGGCTCGGTGGCGGAGTCGCTCCCCCTGGGGAGGGGCAGCGTGTTCACGCGCGACAAGGCGTTGGAGATGACGCAGGCGCGGTGGGTATGTTCGGCGCAGAAGGCGAGGCGATTGCTCGGGTGGCGGGCGCGCGTGCCGATCGAGGAAGGCTTGCGGGCGACGATGGCCTGGTATCGCGGCGCGGGGTGGATTTGACGTTTGACTTGGTTTTTGGGCGGTGCTAGAGTTTCCAGTCGCGGGCGCGCGAGGAAACCACCATCGACCTCTGGAGGGCGCGTTTATGTCGACACAGGCGAAGGACGCCGGAGACTTCAACCTGATCATCACCGCCGTGGATGCGGGGCGTCACGCCGAGGCGACGGCCGCTTTCTCGAAGGCATTCTCGCTGGACGAAGGGCTGGCGGCGCAGATCCTGAAGAGCAGCCCGATCATCTTCGCCCAGAAGCTGACCCGGGCGGAGGTCAAGGCGATCACGGGGAAGTTGGCGGAGTTGTCCAACGTGGGGATGGAGTTCCGGGTCACGGCTCGCGTGGCCGGGCGGGTGCCGAAGATCAACTGGCCGATCCGTCCGCAATTCACGGCGGCGGATTCGGGCGCGCCGGGTGGGATCGCCTTCGAGTGGGACAACAATGCGTTCGTGTGTCCCAGCTGTGGCGAGACGTTCCTGTTCCGTCGCCTGGGAAAGCTCAAGTTGGCGGAGGCGCCCGCCAACGGTTCGGGACACGCCAAGCAGGTGTCCACGAAGGTCGGCGCCATCTCGGAGGAAGAACTGGGTTTGTCGGACGAGGAGCTCGACGTGGCGGCTCCCGATCCGGTTCCCGAGCATGAAGGAGCCGTGGCCGGCGTCGAGGGAGTCGAACCCTTGCCGGGGGAGGGCGAGTCGCTTGACTTGCCGGATGCGGTCGAGGAGATCCAGCTCGATGAAGCCGAGCCGGCGGAGTCGGCGCCGGAGTTCGCCGGTGCGTCCGTTCCGGTGGCGGACGAGGCGCCCATTGCGGCGGAGGAGCCGGCGGTCGAGGAGGTGGTGCCGGAG
>JACPRB010000071.1 GCA_016190155.1 Planctomycetota bacterium | reverse complement strand
CGCTCCCCCTCCGGAAATTGCCGCTGCAAGCTCGCCTGAATCCGCGACGCCGCCTCCGGCGTGCCTCGAACGATGAGATCCATGTCCGAGTACGGCCCCACCACCTCCTCCAGATAGAGGGGCGACGTCTCCGCGAAGAACGCCTGCCCCTTCAGCCGAAGCTGCTCCCGAACGAAGAACGCCAGATTCCGCGCCGTCCCGCCGTAGAAGAAGAGCTCCGCGCCTTCCGCCTGCGCCAGCCGATGGGCGCTCTCGAGCTCGCTGATCCGCGACGCCGCGTGCCGCATCCCTTGTTCGAGTTGCGCCGCTTCGTCGGGACTCTGGAAAACGCAGAGAAGAAAGAGCAACCGCATCACGGCGCCATCCCCTCGATCCGCTCCCGCACTCCATCCCAGGCGCGCCTCATGCGCCCTTCCAGCTTCTCCGCCAAGTAGAGCGTCGCCGCCAGCTTCGCCACGCCGAACACCACGCCCATCGACCCCCGCGGCACCCACACCCGCGCGACGAACTCCACCCCCATCCCCGTCGCCGCGAACGACGCCGTCGAAAAAGCCAAGTCCCTTCCCGAAAACCCGCCCGACATCGCCTGCATCGCCGCCATGCCCGCCGCCAGCGGTACCCACGGACGCGTCAGCGCCCGCGCCAAGCCCGGCACCACGCGCACCCGCAACGCCGCGTCCGCCGCCTGGGACGCCCCGCTGAATACCGCAAGCGATCCCCAGAAACCCGGCTCCTTCATCCCGCGCGCCGCCTCCAAGATCAGTCCCCAATCCCGCTCCTCGGCCGACCGGATCGCCTCCTTCGCCAGAAACGCCGCCCCGAATCGCATCGACCCGGCCGCTTCCCGCGTCAGCCATCTGGCCGGACCCGTCGAGCGCGACTGAATCCCGCGGTGATCGACGACCTCCTGCGCCGCCCGCCGCACGTGCGCCGCAGTCTCCTCGTGCAGGATTCTCAAAACCATCGTGCGGGGCGTCGTCCGCCGTTCCTGCGCAAAGGCCAGCTCGTAAGCGGGAAGATCCCACAAGGTGCCGGGCCCGACATAACGCCAGATCTCCTCCGGGTTTGAATGATATTTCAAGTAAAGAAGCATCTCCTGCCGTCGATCCGCGGACCTCTCCACATAGACCTTTCGAAACAGCTCGGGATCGCCCAGCTCCGCCAGGATCTCCGTGACGTCGTATAACACCCTCGTCTCCGCGCCGTGTCGGTCCAAGATGCCCGCGAACGCCTGCGCCAGCGCGGGACGCGCCTCCGCCACCCACTCCTGGAAACGCCGCCGCGACCCGGAGCCGCCCTCCTTCGCCAGCAAACGCGCCATGCGCAAACTCAGCGAGAGCTCCCCTTCCCGAGTCGAAGGAATTCCCGCCGGCGGCATCAGCGCGTCAAGGACCCGCGCCCGCAAGCGGCCGAACTCACCGAGAAATCCGTCGGCGGGATCGATCGACCGCAGCGCCTCCTCGAAGAGAAGCAACTCCGCCACATTGAGCAGGACCTTCTCGCCGCGCAAAGCGTCCGGCGGTTGCGCGTTCAACGCCGCCGCGCGATCGCGCAGCGCGCGCGTCAACTCCGCCCGCCGCGGCGCCACGGACAGCAGGCGCGGCACCCAACTCCGCGTTTCCTGCCACCGGCGCAACGCAACCTCCCCCGCAGCGACCCGCGATACCGACCCCTCCAGCGCCTCACCCTCCGCCGGACCGAGCCCTCGCGCCTCGCGCACCGAGGCAGGCGTCTCCCGAGGATCCGCCCGCTGCTCGCTCTCCGCGAACGTGACGTCACCGCCCGCCGGCGCCCCGACCAGACGCCTACCGAGCGCCTGCCGCACCACCGAAGACAGCTGCGGCGCGACGCCCTGGCGCTCCCCCCGAGCGATCGAGGACAGGAGCCCTACGACGCGTGGATCCGTCACGGCCTCGGCCAACTCTGCGGCGGCGCGCCAGGAGGCGGCCGTCTCGAAGTGCTGAGCATTCTCCAGAAGCTTGTACTGAACGACGGGGTTTCTCTCGAAGGGAAGCACGCGCTCCACGATCGCGTCGTCGATCCCCAACACCCGCCAGGCGTCGATCCTCAGTTTCGGCCACGGATCGCTCTCCACGATCCGCCCCAGAAGCTCTCGTCGAAGGGCCTCTCGCCCTTTCATCGCCTCGATCGACCCCAGGAAGGTCGCCCGCGCGTCCGCCTGCAACTGAGCGTAGGTCCTGGCGATCGGATCGGCCTCCGGCAGCCCGAGCAGAGAATCCGCGGCGTCGCGAAAAAAATCCGATGACCACGATTCGGTCTGCAAGGTCTTGAGCGCCTCTTCGGCCAGCATCGGCTGGACGCGACGGAACGCCGTCAGGAACTCCTCCGCCGCGGCGCCGAGCGTCGCGCGCTTCTCCTCGACCCGTCGCGCCAGCGGGGCCAGGGCTTGTACGTGCGTCCAATCGCCGTCGACCTCCGGACCGATGCGTCCCGCCGCGTGCCAGCGCTCCAGGACATCCCGCACCGCGCGGACCGACTCGGGCTGGAGAGATTGCAATGCGGACCAGACCGCGACAGGGGAGGCGGTGCCGCGCCGCCAGGCCGGCGTTCTCAGGAGATCCCCGGTCTCGTTCACTCGGGCAAGCTCCTTCCCTTCGCGCCCGCCGCGGGCCTCGAATGCCTGCTGCAAGCTCGGAACGCGCCCCATCGCGCGCACGCGATCGTAGTGTTGGAGCACGTCGCGATCGTCCGATCGCATCACGACCTCCGCCATGACCGCTTCAGCCACCGGCCCACTGAGGCGCTGCGACACGTACTGGTGGACCACGACTTCGCCTTCGTACGGCAACGTCTCCTTGAGCAGATCCGGGGTCCCTCGAGGATCCCTCGTCAGGAGCCCCTCCCAGCCGAGATAGCGCAGATCGTGATGAGGATCGTGCTGGGCCGCCCACCGCAACAGATCGACGGTTCCCGGATTCCGCTCCGAGCGGTGATCCCGGCTCAGTTTCACGAGAAGCCCCCGCCGGATGCCGAAGGGGAGGCGCGAATAGGCGGCGACCAGCTTCCGCCGCGAGAGCAAGTGATCGATGAACCGTTCGACGTCGGCGTTGGACTCAAGAACGCTGAGGTGCTCCCGGACGTCCACGAGCACGCGATGGGCGGACTCCGTCAACGCCTGCTTCAGCCGATCATTGGCCGCCAAGAACCGCTCCGCCTCCTCGCGAAAGGCCTGCTGCTCCGCAACGGGAGCCGTCTCCTGCAAGAACGTTCTCAGCCGCTCCTCATACCCGAACAGCGCCAGTTGCATCCGCGGGCCGGCGGGATCGCTCTGTCCCGTCTCCCACATCGCCGTGAACGACTCCACCAGCCCTCTCAGCGATTCCAACTTCTTCGTCTTCTCCGGCCACGGATCGCGGACCAGCGACGTGACGTACGTCCCAAGCTTGTGATGCGACCGGGTATCCACGAGCGGCTGCGCGTTCTTCAGGACGTACCACTCATTCTCCGCGCCGTAGAGGATGAAGTCGTAATGATATCGTCGCGCGAACTCCTCGACGTCCGTCCCGCCGGTTTGTCTCTGAAAGGCCTGCCAGATCCTCTGGCCCTCTCCCTGCGTGATGTCCACCATGCGCGTACGCGCCGGATCGATCGCGACCGCCAGCGCATAGGACCCCTTGTAGGCCGACGTGTTCGTGTTGGCCGACAGATAAAGCCCTCGTCCGGCGTTGCCGCTGGCCGACGGCTTGAAGCCCCCGATCAGGATGTTCCAGTGCGGCGCGTCGCCCGTATAGTGATAAAAGACGCTCTGCTTCGGCCGCTCCACCGGCACCGACCGCCGGGTCCCGTCCATGTCGACATACGTTTCTTCGATGTTTCCGGGGTCGTACGATCGCATGAACCGCGCCACTTCCAATCCGTCCCCGAAGCCGATCCGCGAGAGCGCCTCGTCCAGACGCAGCGCGGCCACCCACCGGTCCGTGGCCTTCCGGTCCACGCTCTGCTCGTACACCTTGCGCAGGTTCATCCGCAGGCGCGTCGTGAAGATGTTGTTGCCCAATTCCTGCTGGATCGCGCCCGCGCGCTGAATCGCTCCCTCCACGACCGCCTTCAGGGCCGCCATCGTCTCCGGCACCGGCGCGACGTCGCGATACCCCGTGATCAGGCGCAACGCCCTGAGCGCCTCGAAGAGCTCGTCATGCTGATGCGGATACAGCGGCGACTCGAAATACCGCCCCGAGCGCACGTACCGAATCGTCCCCTCATACGCGTCCCGCAGTCCCTCCTCGCGCCACTGCCGGACGCGATCCGACAGCGGCAGCGGCTCCGCGGAGAGGACGATCTTGTCCACGGTGTTGCGCCCTTGCACCCACTCCTCGGGATTGTCCAGCTTCGCGATCGGCTTGACCTCCCAGCGGTAGAACTCGCCCTGCGACGGGTGTTGCTGCTCCAGGCGCGCCTGGATCGCCGCCTCGTTTCCCGTGGCGATCAGATCGATGTCGCTCGACGAGATCCGCAACATCCGGACCAGGCGGAAGCTCTGCTGCTTCTTGATCTCGGCCACCGGATCGGCTGCTCCCTCCCGCGCCAATCGCGAGATCTCCTCGCGGACGAAGAACGTCAGATCTCGCGCCGAGCCGCCGTAGAGCGCCACCTCCACGCCCAGTTCGCGGGCGATCCGTCGCGCCTCCCGATATTCCTCGGTGTGTTCGAGAACGTGTTGCACCGCCTCACGGAATCTCTCGGGCGAGACGGGTTCCTGCGCCTGGACGATGAGCCCGGAGAGACTCGCCCAGGCGATTGCGACGGTAACGATCGGATACTCCTCCGCGTCCTTGTTCGACACTCGGGCGCGTTCCTTCGGCGAAAACCCGAAAGCGAGTTGAGGACGCAGGGGCGGCGATGCCGCAACTCAACAAGGGGCTGGTGGGGTTTGCGTAGATACCCGCTCGTCTCGGAAAGACTAACCGCTGAGGGCGCAGAGTGGTTCGACTTCGCTCACCATGAACTTGCGGAGATTCCTCTCCCGAGAATCTTCTGCGCTCTCCTTTCTGGTCTCGGCGCTCTGCGGTTGATCGGACTTCTTCGGGCTGATGTCGCCGCAGCTGCTTGAGATCCGGTTTGTTGAGCGAGCGCGCTGAAACATCTTCGCGCTGTGCGAAGATCTTGATCGGGAGTAGTGCAGGGCGGCCGAACGGCCTTGCCGTAAGCTACGGCTCTTCGGGCTCCGGCGGCTCCAACCCCAGCGCCCGCGTGAGCTCCATGTGGATGCGCCGCACGCGCTCCACCTGCCCCTTGGCCGGGAAACGCTCGTAGAAACCCTCCGCGCGGAACCTCTGGGCGACGTCGCCGACCCACGGCTGGACCGTCTGGCGGAAGACGTCCGCGCCGACCGAAGCCCATCGCTCCATGATCTTCTTCTGCTTCATCAGCTCGCCCAGCACGCGCAGGAGCGCCTTGAGCGTCACATCACGCGTGAACATGAAGCGGTCGTTGCGGCCCCACACGTCCGACATCGTCTGCCGGACCCCCTGGAAATAGTCGCGAACGAGGGCGTAGAGTTTCTCGGGCTTCTCGCCGAGGCGCGTCTTCACCAGTCGCGAATGCGTCTCGACGAGCTTGTGGACCTCATTGAAGAGCTCGCTCTGCAGGATCCACTTCTCCTGGCGCGACCGCCCGCCGAGCCGGTTGATCTTGTACCGCAGCGGCGAGTCCTCGCCTTCATACAGCAGCGTCACCACCTTCGCGGCCAGCTTCTTCTGGGGGCTCTCCCACGAGACCTTCTCGTACAGATCGACGAGGTGCGACTTGCTGATGCGCGTGTGCGTCGAGTTGATGATGACGAACATCTCGGTGGCGAAATCGCCGCTGCGACCGTCGAAGATGACGCAGGGCACCTCGATCGCGTCCGCCTCCTTGGGATACCGCTCGGCGTAGAAGTGCAGCCCCGCCACCCGGTGCTGTCCGTCGATGACGAGGTACTTGCCTTCCGGCTCGCGGAGGTTGCCCATCGACTTGTACTCGCCGATCGGCTCGAACTTGAGCCGCTCGTCGGTGAACAGCAAGATCGCCCCGGGAACCAGCGGTTGCGTCGCGGCCGTCTCGAAGAAGTTGACGATGGCGGCGATCTTGCGGCGGTTCAGCCCGCGCTGGAAGGCCCCCTCCGACCGCTCGATGCCGGCGATGAACTTCGCCACCTCGTCCCCGGGCGCCGGCGCCTCGGCGGGCAGTTCCTCCCCCTCGAAGTGATAGCGACTGATGAATCTCGTCTTCGCCAGGAGGTCGGGCGCCTTGTAGCTGACGAAATAGAACGTGCCTTCTTTCTGCCGGATGCGCGTGGCGAGCATGGAGGGCAAGTATGGCATGGCCACGCGCACGCGTCCAGAGAGCCATGCTAATCTGATTATTCATGACAAATCCCAGCGCGGCGGCAGCCCCCGCCCTTCGGATGCGACCACCGCGCTGGGTTCCTAACGGCCAGAATCTTCTCACCGCGCGAAGACTCTTGGCGTCGGACGTGCAATGCGCTTGCTTCCAATAGCTTATTCGAGCTTGGCGGAGATATCAGCCGAAAGAAGTCCGAT
>JACPRB010000066.1 GCA_016190155.1 Planctomycetota bacterium | reverse complement strand
TGGGAGTTTGGAGTTGGGCATTGGGATTTGGCCCCGCCCCGAATCCGCAATTGACCAACTTATTCTCAGGCGGGGCCTAAGTCCTCTGGTGTCGGTTTCTCTTCCTTAGCGTCCTCTGTTCCCCTCCGGGTCCTCCATTACCCGATCCCCATCTCCCCCAGATCCTCGTCGTCGAAGCCGAAGTAGTGCCCGAACTCGTGGATCACCGTCTCCTGAATGCACCGGATCATCTCCTCGCGATCCTCGCAGTCGGCCTCGATGTTGTTCTTGAAGAGCGTGATGCGATCGGGCAACGCCCCCTGGAAGTCGTGCGGACGCTCCGGCAGCGGCGTCCCCTCGTAAAGCCCGTACAGATCGCTCTCGTCCCGAGCGCCCCTCTGGCGCCGGGAGCCGCGCGCGTCGCGGATCACGACCTGCACGTTCTCGATGCGCCGGCGCAACGGCTCGGGCAGGCCCTTCAGCGCTTCCGCGACGATCCGCTCGAATTCGACCCAGTTCATCGTTCTCGTTGAATAGGTGTCCCCTCTATGATAGTGTCCCGCCGTGACCGTGAGAAAACCATCATCGAATCGACTCTTATGAAAAAATTCACCGGCGTCGACTTCTGCCAGATCGACTCCCTGCTGTCGGACGAGGAACGGATGGTGCGCGACACCGTTCGCGACTTCGTCTCCTCGCGGCTGATCCCCGTCATTCGAGATCATTGGGAGAAGGCCACGTTCCCCAAGCAGCTCATCCCCACGATGGCCGAGATGGGCCTCCTGGGCGCCACGCTCCAGGGCTACGGATGCGCCGGCATGAACAGCGTCGCGTATGGCCTGGCCATGCAGGAGCTGGAACGCGGCGACAGCGGCGTGCGCAGTTTCGCGTCGGTCCAGAGCGCGCTGGTCATGTACCCGATCCACGAATTCGGCAGCGAAGAGCAGAAGAAGAAGTACCTGCCCAAGTTGCAGCGCGCCGAACTCATCGGATGCTTCGGGCTGACCGAGCCGGACTTTGGATCGAACCCGGGCGGCATGAAGACCCGCGCCGTCAAGAAGGGCAACCGGTGGGTCCTCAACGGCGCCAAGATGTGGATCACCAACGCCTCGATGGCCGATGTCGCCGTCGTCTGGGCGAAGGTCGACGACGTCGTGCACGGCTTCATCGTCGAGCGAGGGACCAAGGGATACTCAACCCAAGAGACCAAGGGCAAGCTCTCGCTGCGCGCCAGCGACACCTCGGAGATCCTCCTCGAGGACTGCGAGGTGCCCGAGGAAAACCGCCTGCCCAAGACGCAGGGTCTCAAGAGCGCGCTCGCGTGCCTCAACCAGGCCCGCTACGGCATTTCGTGGGGCGTCCTCGGCGCGGCCATGGCGTGCTACGACGAAGCCCTGGACTATGCCAAGAACCGCGTCCAGTTCACCAAACCCATCGCGGGATATCAGCTCGTCCAGGCCAAGCTCGTCCAGATGCTCACGGAGATCACCAAGGCTCAGCTCCTGGCGCTGCAGGTGGGCCGGCTCAAGGACCAGGGCAAGGCCTCCTTCGTGCATGTCTCCCTGGCCAAGCGCAACAACGTGTGGGAGGCCCTCAAGATCGCCCGAGTGGCCCGCGACATCCTCGGCGCCAACGGAATCACCGGCGAGTATCAGTCGATGCGCCACATGTGCAATCTCGAGACGGTCTACACGTACGAGGGCACGCACGACATCCACACGCTGATCGTGGGCCAACACATCACGGGGCTGGCGGCGTATACATAGGTATGAAGTTCGTCACGTTCGCCCTCGTGCTCTTGGCGCAAGACGACCAGGAGGCGCCCTATCAGCCGAAACACAAGATCGAGTTCACGTTGGCCATCGAAGAGCGCGACGGCGCGTGGCAGTTCGTCGTCGAGGGCACGACCGATCTTCCCGACGCGGTGATGCTGCGCGCCCGGACGTACGCGCTGTCCGAAGTCGACGACTATCGCGGCGGAAAGCGCATCGAGGAAGAGGGGCTGTCCACGGACCTCGACCGCGCGTATCACGACTTCTCTCCGAAGAACGGCCGCTTCCGGGAGGTGGCCTTCGAATCGCGCCGCCGTCCGTACTCGCTGCCCTACCGCGCGCGCATCTTCTACAAGCCCGAAGAACAGGACGAGGCGGTGGCCAAGGAGGTCGGCGAGTCGCAGGAATTCTCATTCCATGCCGACGCGCGCCGGGGAACCGACGCGGATCTCGATCGGGAACTCAAGGAGACGCTCCTCGAGCTCACGCGCGATCTCGAGGAGATCCAGCGGCTGTTCCGCGACTTTCGAGCGGCCTTCATCGAACAGCAGAAGAAGTTCGACGAAGAGGCGTGGAACTCCTGGAGCTCCAAGTGGCTGGAGCGTGTGAAAGCCGTCGCGACCCGAAACGAGGATCGATGGCTCCTGTGGACCGTCTGGCTGGAACGCCAAGCTCAATTTCGCATCGAGGGTTTCTGCAGCCACTTCTATCAGATGGCCGAGGAATGCCCCCGTGCGCTCAAAGGAGACCAGGAAGCCCTGACCGGCCTCCA
>JACPRB010000002.1 GCA_016190155.1 Planctomycetota bacterium | reverse complement strand
GTATTCGCCCGTCTCGAGGAAGTGCAGATCGTGATGCAGATTCACCCACCACCGCGATTCCTCGACCAGGAGCGTGCGGCCCTTGCCCGTCGACGGATCGAATGTCCGCAGTTCCAGCCGCCGCTGATCCCGCGCCTGCGTCTGCACGAAGAGCCTTCCGTCCGGCGCCCACGCGACGCGCGCCAGGTACTCCGCCTCACCCAGATCCATCCATGTCGCCGGCCCGCCCGCCGCCGGCACTACGCCGAGCCGCACCTTGGGATTGGCGGCGCCCGCGAACGGATAGCGGTGATCTTCGATCTCCACCGCGTCCTTCGCCTGGTGCACGATCGGATAGATCGGGATGTGCCGCTCGTCCGCCTGTTCGAAAGCGATCCAGCGGCCGTCGCGGGAAATCCAGAAACCCGTCTGGCGATGCATCTCCTCCTGCGCCAGATAGTCCGCCAGACCGTTCGTCACGCCCGGCGCCGCGTCGTGCGTCAGCCGCAGCCCGTTGGCGTAGAGCTCCCCGTCGCGCACGTACGCGAGCACCTTCCCGTCGCGCGAGAGCTGCGGATCGACGACCGCGCGCTCGACGCGCTTGCCGTCGACGTACGCATCGCCCCGCAGCGCCACCAGGAGCACGTTCGCGTCCGCCGCCCACGCATAGTGCGTCACGCCCGTCTCGCGCAAGCGCTGCCGTTCGCGGCGCAGCGCCTCCTCGCGCGAGTACTCCTCCGCGCCCGCCGCCGAGAAGAGCACGCGCCGCTCGCCGCCGGCCAGATCCATCTCCCACAGCTCGCGCGCGAGCTGTCCGCCGGCGCTCCACAGGAACGTGATCCGGCGGCCGTCCGGCGTGAAGGCGATCTTGCCCGGAATCGCCGTACCAGGGCGCGGGTAGCGCGCCACCCGTTCCGCAGTCAACTCCATGGGTCGAAAGAATACTTTTCCCGAAGTCAGGATTCCATATTGGATCGCTTATGGATCGCTTCTCGCTCATCGAGACACCCCTGCGCGACTCCTTCGCCCAGGCCGTGCGCGCGGGCCTTGCGTCGCGTCCCCGGCACGTCCCTCCCCGCTATTTCTACGATGCGCTCGGCTCGGAGCTCTTCGAGCGGATCACCCGCTTGCCCGAGTATTACCTCACGCGCACGGAGACGGCGATCCTCGAGCACTACGCCCGCGAATTCCCGACGGCGCCCACCGTCGTCGAGTTCGGATGCGGCTTCGGCGCCAAGACCCGGCTCCTCTTCGACGCCTTCTTCCGCGCGCGCAAGACCATGACCTACGTCCCCATCGACATCTCCCGCCGCGCGCTGGAAGAAGCGACCGCGCCGCTCCTGCGGAGCTACCCCGGGCTCTCGGTTCGCGCCATCCAGGCGGAGTTCGAGCAGGCCTTCGAGCTCATCCCCCGTGAGCCGTCGCTGGCGCTCTTCCTGGGATCCAACATCGGGAACCTCGACCATCACGACGCCGTGCGGTTTCTCTCCGCCCTGCGCGGCCGTCGCGCGCTCGTCGGATTCGACATGCAGAAAGACGAACAGGTGCTCCTCGCGGCCTACAACGACGCGGAAGGCGTGACTGCGCAGTTCAACCTGAATCTCCTGGCGCGCATCAACCGCGAACTCGGCGGCGACTTCGACCTCGCGCAATGGGACCACTTGGCGATCTATGACCCGGACGCGTCGCGCGTCGAGATGCACCTCGCGGCGCGCCGCGATCAAGAAGTCCACGTGCTCGGCGAGACGCATGCCTTCCGCGCGGGCCAACGCATCCATACGGAAAACTCGTACAAGTACTCGATGAAGCAGATCCGCGCGATCGCGGCCGAGAGCGGCTTCCGAGTCGAACGCGTTTGGACGGATGAAGACGAATGGTACGCGGTGGTCCTGCTGACTTGATCGAGGCGCTCCTGGACGCCCGCCGCGTGGAGCTGGCGCTCCTCGAGGGCGTCGCGGACGACCAACTGATGGGCCGGAAGGCGCATTTCCTGGAGCCTCCGATTTGGGAGATGGGCCACGTCGGTTGGTTCCAGGAGCTCTGGATCCTGCGCCACCTCGACCACGCCGACACGTCGCTCTCCGGCTCCGACGGCATCTACGACTCGTTCAACGTCTCCTACAAGCGACGCTGGGACCACGCGTATCCCTCCCGCCGGGAGACGCTCACGTACATCACCGAGGTGCTCAGGCGCGCCGTCGGGCGGCTCGAGTCGCGCGATCCCGACGAACGAGACCGTTATTTCTACTCCCTCGCCGCGCTTCACGAAGACATGCACACCGAGAACCTCACGCTCATCCTGCACACGCTCGGGCATGCGCGGCCGCGGCTTCCGTTTCGAGAGGCCATCGTCGACCCGACGCACGTGCCGCGCGACGTCTTCGTGCCGGGAGGCGAGTTTCTCCTGGGGGCGTCTTCGGATGAGCCGTTCGTCTTCGACAACGAGAAATGGGCGCATGTCGTGCAGGTGAAACCTTTCGTGATCTCATCCGTCCCGGTCACCAATGGGGAGTTCCAGGCCTTTGTCAAAGAAGATGGCTATCGGCGCCGGGAACTCTGGAGCCGGCGCGGCTGGGAGTGGCGGCGGCGCGAGAACACCGAGCATCCCCTCTTCTGGGTTCAAGACGGCGGCTGGCACGAGCGGAGGTTCGACGCCGTCGTCCCGCTGGCGCCGTCGCATCCGGTGGTGTGCGTCAATTGGTACGAGGCCGAGGCGTACTGCCGGTGGGCCCATCGGCGCCTTCCGACGGAAGCGGAATGGGAGATGGCGGCGAGCTTCGATCCCGCCACGGGCCGCACGCGCCGCTTCCCGTGGGGGGACGACCCTCCGACGCCGGAGCGGGCGAATCTCGACTTCCGGACCGGCTGGACGGTCGACGTGCGGGCGCTACCGGCCGGCGACAGCGCCTTGGGGTGCCGTCAGATGATCGGCAACGTCTGGGAATGGGTGGCCGACACCTTCGAGGCGTACCCCGGCTTCGTCGCCGATCCCTACAAGGAGTACTCGCAGCCCTATTTCGGGCAGAAGAAGGTGCTCAAGGGCGGGTGCTGGACGACGCGGTCGCGGCTCATCCGCAACACGTGGCGCAACTTCTACAAGCGCCATCGCCGCAACATCTTCGCCGGGTTCCGGACGGCGGCTTTGGAGGACGCAGAGCGGAACAGAGGACCCTGAGATAACCCGAACACCAACACCAGAGGACGCTGAGGACGCAGCGCGGCGGTGCCGCAACCAAACGGGGCATGGGTGAGGGGGCGCAGAGGGGACCAGAGAACCCTGAGAAGAATCCAACACCAGAGGACCCGGAGGACGCAGAGATTCCTTTCGAGAACGAACACAACCGCTTAAGGCCGAGCTGGTTGTCTGAGCCCCACGGAAGATCTTCGCGTCGCGAGAAGATGTGGATCGTGAGTAGTGCAGAGAG
>JACPRB010000065.1 GCA_016190155.1 Planctomycetota bacterium | reverse complement strand
CGCGATCGCCAGCACCGTGATGGAGACGTTGAAATCGTAGGTCGTCGGCTCGGCGGTCGTGGCGATCTTCGCCGCCGCCAACACGCCGGCCACGCCGCAAATGGCCGCCCCGATCGCGAACGCCATGAGCTTCGTCTTCGTGGGGTTGATGCCCATGCAGGTCGCCGCCAGCTCGTCCTCGCGGATCGACATCCACTGCCGGCCCAACCGCGAGTCCTCCAAGTTCCTCACGAGCACCACGAGCACCACCAGGATGCCTACGTATAGGTAGTACCAGGGTTCATAATCCACCGGCTTGAACTCGTATCCGGGGACGCTCGGCGGAGGCAGCCCGATGATGCCCTGCGTGCCCTTGGTGATCCGTTCGACGTTCTTGAGGACGTCCTGCACGATTTCGCCGAAGCCGAGCGTCACGATGGCGAGATAATCGCCGCGCAGGCGCAAGGTCGGCGATCCCAACAGCAGCCCCGCTCCCGCACAAAGGACCGGCGCCGCCAGCAGCGCGCCCCAGAAGCCGATCTGATAGGGATAGACGCTCGAGGTGAGGATCGCGTACGAGTACACGCCGATCGCCATGAACGCCGCGACGCCGAGGTGCAGGAGCCCGGTGTAGCCGACCACCACGTTGAGCCCAAGGGCCATGATCGCGAACACCAGGACGCGCTGAACGACGTCGTTGCCGACGCGCCACGCATCGAGGTTCATCACGCCCAGCAGACCGTCGAAGAGCGGGATGAGCAAGGCCACGGCCAGGAGGATCCACTCCGCGCGCAGCCGGCGCCTCATACCTTATCCCTCGTGCGCGCGCCCAAGAGCCCGCTCGGCCGGAAGATGAGGATGAGGATGAGGATCCCGAAGACGATCGTGTTCGTCCACTGCGTCGCGACGTATTGATCGCTCACCGCGCGCACCAGGCCGATGACGAGCCCGCCCAGCATGGCGCCCGGCAGATTACCGATGCCGCCCAGCACCGCCGCCGTGAAGGCGTCCATTCCCGAGCGGAATCCGAGCTGGAAGAGGATCGTGTTGTTGTACAGCGGATACACGACCGCCGCGAAACCCGCGAGCGCCCCGCCGATCAGGAACGTCGCGCCGATCACGCGGTCGACGTCGATGCCCATCAGCCGCGAGGCCACGGGATTCTGCGCCGTCGCGCGCATCGCGATGCCGAGCTTCGTATGCTTCACGAAGAGGGTGAGCCCGACCAGCAACGGGATCGTCACCACCCACACCATGAACTCCTTCCACGTGAAGCGCACCGGCGTCTGCAGCCCGAGATAATCCGTCAGCAGGTTCGTATTCGGGATCAATGCGGGGAAATCCTTCGGCGCCGCCGCCGCGCGCCCGCCGGCGAACACGTCCATCGGCAAGCCGCCCCAAAAGAGCCCGATGTTCATCAGGATGAACGACACTCCGATCGCGCTGACCAGCGGCGCCAGCTTCGGCGCGTTTCGCAGCGGTTTATAGGCCAGCCGGTCGATCGACCAGTTGAGACCCGCGCAGAAGAGCGGACAAAGCACGAGCATGAGGAGGATCGCGACGGCCGGCGGCGCGCCGAATACTCCGACGATCGTCAGCGCCAGGAACGTCCCCAGCATGAAGAGGTCGCCGTGCGCGAAGTTGATGAGCTCGATGATCCCGTAGACCATCGTGTACCCCAGGGCGATGACCGCGATGATCATCCCGTTGGACAGGCCGATGATCACCTGCTGGATGAATTGTTCGAAGTGGCTCATGCCGATCGCAAAAGCGGGCGGCGCGGGGATAGCTCCTCTTTAGGGAGCAACGGACAAGTACTCCTCGAACTTCCACTTGCCGCCCTTGATCGTAAAGCCCGTCATCGTGCGCAGAGTCGTGTCCCCGTTGGGGTCGAACGACCACGTGCCCAACGCGCCATCGAAGTCTTTCGTCTCGCTCACCGCCAGGCGGATCGCCTCTCGATCCTTCCTGCCGGCACGCTTGATCGCGTCGAGCGCCACCCGCGCGGCCTCGTACCCGTACACGGCGTACACCTCGGGTTCGGCCTTGTACTTCTCCTTGTACTTCGCGTAGAAGTCCGCGCCCCTCCCGGTCAGCTGGTCCGCCGGCTTGCCGCCGAACGTGCCGAACGTCGTGTCGTTGACGTTGTCGGCGCCGGCCGAATCGACGAACGCGTTCTCGATGCAGCCGTCCGGCACCATCATCTTGCCGGCGTATCCAGCCGCCCGCAGATCCTTGGCAAGCTGGCCCGCGTTGGACTGCGTGGTGCCGCCGAAGTACACGAGATCCGGATTCTCGCCCTTGATCTTGCTGGCGAGCGATTTATAGTTGGCCGCCTTAGTGTCGATGCCGTCATACCCCTTCACCGCCAGGCCGAGCTGCTCGACGCGCGCCTTGAAGATGTCGGCGATACCCTTGCCGTACACCTCGCGGTCGTGCAGCACAAAGACGCTCGTGATGCCCAGCTTTTTCGCCCAGGTCGCGCCGGCGGTACCCTGCAAGTCGTCGGCCGGAACGACGCGGAAGTAGTTGACCTTTCCGCTGGGGCGATAAACCGCCGGCTCGTTGGGCTCGCCCGTGCCGGGTTTGGTCAGGCCGGGGTACGTGTTGGCCGGCGAGATCATGGCGACGCCCGCCTTGTTGAACAGCGGCATGGAGACCTTCGCGGCCCCTGAATTGAACGTTCCGATGTAGACCATGATGTTGGGATCTTTGACGGCACGATCCGCGTTGGCGGCCTCCACCGCCGGGTCCCAGTTGCCGCGCTGCGGCGACGCGTCATCCCAGTCCTCATACTCGATCGTGAAGTCGCCGACCTTGCCGCCGACCTCCTCGATGGCCATGCGGATGCCGTTGACGATCGTGGTCGTCTGCGCGTTCGCGCTGCCCGTGCGCGGAAGGCTCGAGACGATCTTGATGACGTCCGGACGACCCGCCTTTCTCGTATCGCAGGCGCCGAACAAGCCCAACGTCGAGATGCAAAGCGCGACCAGAAACCTACGGAGCGTCATCGGTTGTTTCCTCCTTAAGCGACCGGGGATTCTAAATCGCCGTTCACGATCAGTAAACATCCGTGAACGGCGGTTTACCCTGGACACGAGCTTCGCCCGCTTCGCGGGCGCTTTCCGCACGGCGGAAAGCACGCCGCTGGCGGCGTGG
>JACPRB010000063.1 GCA_016190155.1 Planctomycetota bacterium | reverse complement strand
GGATGCCCGCGCGGACCAGAAGCCCGGAACGGGCGAACGGACAAACGGGTGAACCAGTGAACGGTTACACGCGGGGTTCTCCGGCGGGAGCGCCGCCCGTCAGGCCAACAGCGCGGCGAGGAACGCGACGAAGGTGAACAGCGTCAGGGCCGAGCCCAACAAGCCGAGGGGCAGATACACGAAGACCCACATCATGACGTGAAGCGCCAGATAACCGTGAGGTTCGACCCCCGACAGGTGTTTCACCCGCCGCGCCTCCTCCACGAAATACCAATTGAGCAACGCGCCCGGCACCCAGAAGAAGAAGTAGGCGATCAGCGTCGCCAGCACGGGCATGGCGAAACTCCGGTTCGCCAGGACGGTCCGGCGACGCTCCTCCGCGCGGCACCGTTCCCGCGCCTCGACCAGCCGTCGCGCCACATCGTCGACCCAAGCGCCGCAATGCCGGCACTTCTTCGCTTCCGCGTAGATGGACTGCCCGCACGAGGGGCAGAACTTGCGGGAGCGCAGTCCTTCGGTGACGACGATGTCCGGGCCTTCGGTCACCGCGGAGCGGGGCGACGTCGCCGGCCTTTCGTCCTCGATGAACTCGATCCCTTCGGTCGCCGTCTTCGGCGTGGCCGTGACGACGGCCGTCGATGCATGACGGGTCGTCTCGTCGTAGAACAGCACCTCCAGCGTCATGCCGCATCCTTGACAGGCGAAGCGCTCGCCGGCCCAGCCGCCCGGTACGGACATCTTCCCGCGGCACTCGGGGCACTCGGCGCGATATTCCCCGGGGGCCGGCTCCGGCCGCAGGATCCTGCGATATTCATCCAGCGCCGCCAGGGCATCCGGGAAACGCCGTCCCGGATCCTCTTCGAGGCAGCGGAAGAGGAACTCGTCCCAGACGCGCCCCAACCCCGGGAATTTCATCGATACCGGCTTGATCACGAAAGGCGCCTCGCCCGTGATCAGCCGATACAGGATCTTGCCGAACGAAAACACGTCCGCAGGCTTGCCGCATCCATCCAGGAACTCCGCGCGAAAACGCTCGGGCGCCGCATAGAGAGGCGAAGCGACGCCCCAGGGTCGCTCGTCCGCCTCGCGCGAGATCGCCATGTCTTGCGCCCCTTCGTCGAAAAGCGCGCCGTAGCCGACGTCGATGAGCTTCACCCGGCCATCCGGTGAAACCAGGATGTTCAGGGGCGACAGGTCTCCATGGACGAAGCCATGTCGATGCACGGCGCCGGCGGCCTCGAGAACTTTGGCCCCCAGAGCAAGCCGCTGCTCCAACGACAGGGACGGATGGGCCAGGAGATCCTCCAGGGACCGCCCTTCGATGTACTCCATGCGCATGTAAGGCGGCTCGTGCTCCAGTTCGATATGTTCCACGTGGGGGAAGAACAGACCGTCATCGCCCTGAATGCGGCCCAGCGCATATTGCGCGAACGCCTCGCGTCGGAGGTTCGATCGCTTGCGGGGCAAGGTGAAGATCTTGAGGGCCACCGTATGGCCCAGATACTCGGCCTTCCACACCTCTCCGAAGTGCCCCTCGCCGATTTTCTCGAGAAGCCGATGCCCCGCCATCAGCCGTCCGACTGCAACGTCCGCCATGGGCCAGATCCCCCGCGCCATTGGATTGTACCACTACTTAGACGATCGAACCACGCTCAGGGTTACGGTCGTTTTCCGGCGAAGTGCGGGTCTTCTCCGCGTCCTCCGTATTACTCGCGATCCACATCTTCTCACGACGCGAAGATCTTACGGGGCGCTCAGACAACCGACTCGGTCTCAAGCGGTTGCGTCCATTTTCGAAAAGAATCCCTGCGTCCTCTGGTGTTGGATTCTCCTCAGGGTCCTCTGGTCCCCTCAGGATCCTCGCTCCGCAAAATCATTGCACCCTAAGACCTCAGCGAGTATAAAATCGCTTCGCTTTGAGCCAATGCTGCCCCACCGGAACCCGGTGGGCGGCATCCGCAAGTCCATCGGCCGGGGTTCGTCGAACTCCCGGCCGACCGGGTCGAGAAGTGCCGTATTTTGCCTGCACGCAGGTCTTTCGTGCGTCCGAGGAGGTTTCTATCGGGGAGATATCATAGACGCAGTTGAACCGACGGCGCTGAAGCCTCACGCCCCTCCGGGGGCGTGCCACGGCTGGAGAAGCCGGATCCAATTCCATCGCGTTGATCGAAACATAGGCCGCAGGCTAGGGTGAGTCAACCCTAGAATATGGGTTGCGCAGCTTGCGAGCAACCCACCAGAACGATGTGGTCGAACCACTAGGAGGCCCGAGCTCGATGAAGATTGCAGCCGCCCAGATCAATCCCACGGTCGGCGACATCGCCGGCAACGTCGACAAAATCCTGACGAACATCGGCCGCGCGCGGGAAATGGAGGCCCAACTCGTCGTCTTCCCCGAACTGTGCCTCACCGGCTATCCACCACGCGACCTCATGGACCGTCCGTGGTTCGTCGAGCAGAACATCGCCGCCCTCGACGACTTGTCCAAGAAAGTGAAGGACATCGCGGCCGTCGTCGGATTCGTGGAGAAGAACCCGGCGGAAGGCAAACCCCTCTACAACGCCTGCGCGTTCATCGAGAACGGCGAGATCTCCCACGTCTATTACAAGTCGCTCCTGCCCACCTACGACGTCTTCGACGAGGACCGCTACTTCGAGCCGGCCGCGGGCGGCGCGCCGGTCAAGTTCCAGAGCCAGAAGGTCGCTCTGACGATTTGTGAGGACATCTGGAACGACGAACTGTGCGGACCCCGCAAGCTGTATCATCGCGACCCCGTGGCCGACCTGATCAAGAAGAAGGTGGGCCTCGTGATCAACATCTCCGCCAGCCCTTGGTGGCTCGGCAAGGAGAAGCTCCGCTTCGAGCTCATGAAGAAGAAGGCCGTGGAGCACAACGTCCCCGTCCTCATGGTCAACCAGGTGGGCGGCAACGACGAGCTGGTCTTCGACGGCTCGAGCATCTGCGTGAACGAAAAGGGCGAGATCATCGCCCGCGCCAAGAGCTTCGAGGAGGACCTCATCCTGGCGGATCTGCAGCACGGCGCCGGCGATCAGCGCGGCCAGGACTGGGGCGATCCCGAAATGATCTACCGCGCGCTGATCCTCGGGACGCGCGATTACGCCCACAAGTGCGGCTTCAAGAAGGCCGTCGTCGGGCTCTCCGGCGGGATCGACAGCGCGCTCGTTGCGGCCGTCGCGGCGGCCGCCCTCGGCCCGGAAAACGTGCTCGCCACGTTCATGCCGTCGCCGTTCACCGGCGAGACGTCGAAGAACGACGCGCAGGCGCTGGCCAAGACGCTCGGGATCCAGCTGACCACCGTGCCCATCCAGGGAATCTTCCAGAGCTACCTGGCCGAATTCGAGAGGATCTTCGCGGGCAAACCGCAGGACTCGACCGAGGAGAATCTCCAGGCCCGCATCCGGGGAAACACCCTCATGGCCATCTCGAACAAACTGGGCCACCTCGTCTTGTCGACGGGGAATAAGAGCGAGCTTTCGACGGGCTACTGCACGCTCTACGGCGACATGTGCGGCGGCCTCGCCGTCATCAGCGACGTCCCCAAGACCATGGTCTATCGGATCGCCAAGGAGGTCGTGAACAAGGACGTCGAGATCATCCCTCATTCGACGATCTCCCGCCCGCCCACGGCAGAACTCAAACCCGATCAGAAGGACACCGACACACTGCCCGAATACGAAGTGCTCGACCCGATCCTGAAGGCGTACATCGAGGATCACCGGTCGCCCGAGGAGATCATCGCCGGCGGCGTGCCCGAGGCCGTGGTCCGGAAGGTCGTCAAGATGGTGGAGGTCGCCGAGTACAAGCGCCGTCAAGCGCCCCCCGGACTCAAGGTGACGTCGAAGTCCTTCGGCATGGGACGCCGCTATCCGATCGCCCGGAAGATCTAGCGCCATGCAGGAGACGTCTCCGCGGCCCAAGCGCGCCTTGGCCACGTTCGGCATCCTCACGGGCCTGGCCTTGGGAGCGCTGGACGCCACCATCGTCGGCCCCGCCATGCCCAAGATCGTCGCCACGCTGGAGGGCGTCGAGCTGTACTTCCTGGTCACCGCCATCTTCATGGTCACGTCCACGTCGACGACGCCCGTCTGGGGCCGCCTGCTCGACCTCTACGGCCGCCGCATGTTCTACATCGTCGGCGTCATCGTCTTCATCGGCGGGTCGGCCCTCTGCGGCGCCGCGCAGTCGATGACGCAACTGGTGGTTTACCGCGGCGTGCAGGGACTGGGCGCCGGCGCGCTCCTACCCGCTTCTTTCACGATGGTCGCCGACCTCTACCCGCTCGAG